>CACXHH010000185.1 GCA_902767455.1 uncultured Eubacteriales bacterium | reverse complement strand
TGGTAACTTGTTTCATTTAAAACGATACGATTTGCCATTTTATTACTCCCTTATTGATTTCTTACGACTATTTTATCAAAAAACACCGAAGATTGCAAGCGGTTCCGTGAATATTCCCTGATACGATTCGGGAAGAATAAAAGAATAACGCGTCGAAAAAAGTCCGAAGCGTTACGTTTTTATACGATTATTTTTTGAGATAGACCATAAGCACGGCAATATCCGCGGGGTTTACGCCGGGGATACGCTCGGCTTGACCTATGTTGAGCGGGCGGACTTTTGAAAGCTTTTCGCGCGCTTCTATGCGGAGCCCTTCTATCGCCATGTAGTCAAGGTCTTCGGGAAGGAGTTTTTCTTCCGTCTTTTTTGCCTTTTCTATCTCTTTGAGCCCGCGCTCGAGATAGCCTTCGTAGCGTGTGTCCGTTTCAAGCATATCGAGAACGTCGAACGGCAAGTCTGTAAAAGCGCCGAACTTTTCCCTGATATCGGCTATCGGAATAGCCCGTTTTATCATTTCGGCGTAGGTGATGCCGCCGTAAAGGCTTCCGCCGTAAGACTCGACGAACTCCTTTGCCTGCTTCAACGGGATAGAAGTTTTAAGTTCTTCTCTTCCCTTTTCGAGAAGGGCGAGTTTGTTTTTGAATATCGAGTATCTATGGTCGTCGACGAGCCCTATTTTCCTTCCGAGCTCGGTAAGGCGAAGGTCGGCGTTGTCCTGTCTTAATAAAAGCCTGTATTCCGCGCGCGAAGTCATCATTCTGTACGGCTCGTCCGTGCCTTTGGTGACGAGATCGTCTATCATTACCCCGATATACGCCTGATCGCGGCGTAGAACGAAAGGCGGGCGACCTTCGATATAGAGCGCGGCGTTTATACCGGCGATAAGCCCCTGCGCGGCGGCTTCTTCGTAACCGCTCGTACCGTTTATCTGACCTGCGGTATAAAGCCCCGTAACGCGCTTGAATTGAAGCGTGGGAAGAAGCGAAAGGCTGTCTATACAGTCGTATTCGATGGCGTAGCCGTAGCGGATGATCTCGCAGTTTTCAAGCCCTTTTATCGTGCGATACATGGCTTTCTGCACGTCGTGCGGGAGCGAAGTGGACATGCCCTGAACGTAAACTTCGTTGGTGTCAGCGCCTTCGGGTTCGAGAAATATCTGGTGTCTGTCCTTATCCTTGAAGCGTTCGACCTTGGTTTCTATCGACGGGCAGTATCTCGGTCCCGTCGAAGTTATCGAGCCGTTATAAAGGGGCGAACGGTCGAGATTGCTGCGTATTATCTCGTGCGTTTTTTCGTTGGTGTACGTAAGATAGCAAGGCGTTTGCTCGGTTTTTACCCTTTCGCTTATAAACGAAAACGGATAAACGTCCGTTTCGCCGTCCTGACGGGAAAGGACCGAATAATCTATCGTTCTGCCGTCGACGCGGGCGGGAGTGCCCGTCTTGAAGCGTCGGATTGTAAACCCGAGCGCCGATAAGCTTTCGGTAAGTTTGTTCGCGGGCTCGAAGCCGTTAGGCCCCGTGTACTTGTACCACTCTCCCGCGATAACGCGGCTCTTTAAATATACGCCCGTCGCAACGACGACGGCTTTTGCCGTAAGCACAGAGCCGTAAGCCGTCTTAACTCCCGTAACTTTTCCGTTCTCCGTAAGTATCTCAACGGCTTCCGCCTGTAAAATATGAAGGTTCGGCGTTTCTTCAAGATGTTTTTTGATGAAACGGTGATAGTAGTTCTTGTCCGACTGCGCTCTTAAACTCTGCACGGCGACGCCTTTGCCGCGATTGAGCATCTTTATCTGCAACGAAGTGGCGTCTGCGGCTACGCCCATAAACCCGCCGAGAGCGTCGAGCTCGCGCACGAGATGGCCCTTTGCCGTTCCGCCTATCGACGGATTGCACGCCATAAACGAAATACTGTCGCAGTTGAGCGTCATAAGCGCGGTCTTGTGTCCGAGTTTTGCGAGCGCAAGGCTCGCTTCCACCCCCGCGTGACCGGCGCCGATAACCACCGCGTCAAAATTGTCTTCAATGTAAAAATCGTTCATAGTAGTTTGGAAATGCGTATCGTTCCGATACGAGAACAGAACGACCGTTCGGAAAAATTATCGTTCAGCGTTTCAAGAGCATGTTTTTAAGGTCGTTGACCTGCGTTTCCGTCTTGGGGTTGGTCTTGACGAGTTCGGCAACCTTTTTGCGGGCGTAAATGACCGTCGTATGATCTCTTCCGCCGAGCGCCTGACCTATGGAAACGAGCGGGATATTCATAAGCTCGGTCATAAGATACACGCATATCTGGCGCGGCTCGACGAGTTCTTTGTTTTTCTTTTTGCCGATGACGTCGGCTTTGGAAACGCCGAAATAGTTGCATACCGTGTCGATAACTTCGTCGGCGGTGAGCGCGTCGTTACCGTCGTCGACGGGCTTGGAAAGGCTCAAAGTTTCCTTTGCAAGCTCCACGGTTATCGTCTGGTCTTTCAGGAGCGAAGCGAAAATGACTTTGTTCAAAAGCCCTTCGAGGCTTCTGACGTCGCCGTCGCTGTTGTTTGCGAGAAAATACGCGACGTCGGTGGGTAGAATTTTCTTGTCTTTTTCTGCTTTTTTCTGCAAAATGGCTACCTTCATCTCGATAGTGGGCTCAAGAATCTCCGCGGTCATGCCGCCCTGAAAGCGGGTGACGAGCCTTTCTTCGAGAAGTTCTATCTCCTTGGGGTGACAGTCGGCGGTAAGGATTATCTGCTTATTGTTTGCGTACAGTTCGTTGAAGGTGTGGAAAAATTCTTCCTGCGTTGACTGCTTACGCGACAAAAACTGCACGTCGTCCACGAGAAGGACGTCGACGAGACGATAACGCCTTCTGAATATTTCTCCGCCCGCGCTTTGCGACGATTTACCCTGACGGATAAGGTCGATAAGGTCGTTCGTAAAACGCTCGCACGTCGTGTACATTATCTTGAGCTGAGGTTTTTTCTTTTTCAGCTCGTTGGCAATCGCATGGAGAAGGTGCGTTTTGCCAAGCCCCGACGCCCCGTAAATAAACAGCGGATTGTAGGCGTTGCCGGGATCTTCCACCACGGCTCTTGCGGCGGCGCAGGCGAACCTGTTGCTGTCGCCTTCGACGAGAGTATCGAAAGTGAATTTGGGATCGATAAGCGAATCGTCGTTTTCTTCGGGAAGATGGACGGAAGTATAAAAAGGCGTTTGCGAATCGGCAAGGTAAATGGTGAAATCGGTGATCCCCGTTTCCGATTTTTTGAAGGCTTCGAGTATCTTGTCGGCAACGCGAACGGTGCCGGTGGCAAATACCTTGGTGTCGGCCTGTAAAATTATGGTCGTTCCGTCAAGGTCGACGGGCACGAGTTTTTCGACGAAAGTAGTGTACGCCAGCCTGCTTATAGATCTTTCTATGGCGCCGAGCGCCTTTTGCCATAATAATTCGTATTGTTCCATATGCTTCTCCGAAGTGTTTCGCGCCAAAAAGCTCGCTTAAAAAAGCCGAATAGTCTTGACTTGACTGAAAAATGATTGTATAATTATAAACGTATTCGCTTTGCCGCGCGCTCATTTTCGTAACGCTCGGCGACGGCGGTTTTTTAAAAAGCGTACGACTATTATATCATCAACTTTAAAAATAATCAAGTTTTTACGACGAATACAATTTACTATGCAAGTAAAAAATTTAACGTTGAAAAATTTCAGAAACTACCGCGACGAGTATTTTGAATTCGACGGCGGGATAAACGTCATAACCGGCGACAACGCGCAGGGCAAGACCAACTGCGTCGAAGCCGTGTTTTTGCTTGCGACGGGGTATTCTCCGAGAGTCAGAAAGGATAAACAGGTCATAACTTACGGGGAAGAAAAGTCGGAGATAAAGCTCGAAGCTTCGTCGAATTACGGCAAAGTCGAAGTGGCGTTATCATATTACGCCCGCGGCGACAAGAAGATAATGATAAACGGAGTCGAAACAAAACGCATAGGCGAACTTTTCGGTAACGTTTACGCCGTGTATTTCAGCCCGCAGGAGCTTAAACTTATTCAGGAAAGCCCTGAGGACAGGCGAAGATTTCTCGATATCGCCATATCGGAACTGTCGAAAAAATACTTTTATTCGCTCGTCAAATACAAGAAGATAATCGACCAAAGGAACAAGCTGTTAAAGGAAGCAGACCGCGACATGGTGCTCGATACGCTCCCTATATGGGACGAGCAGCTTGCCGAATATTTCGCCGACGTCGTTATCGCAAGAAATTCTTTTATTGAAAAATTGAGCCCCGAAGCCGAGAAGGCGCACGCGTATCTTACCGACGGCAAGGAAACGCTTTCGGTGAGCGGCACGGTCAAGTATTACGGCGAGCGCGACGACGTTGTCGAACAAGTGAAGCAAGACCTTATGAACTCTACGGAACGCGATCTAGTTCTCGGCTATACGACGATAGGCCCGCACCGTGACGATCTTAAAATTACGCTCAACGGCGAGGACGTAAGAATATTCGGTTCGCAAGGTCAGCAAAGGACGGCGGCGCTTTCCTTAAAGCTTGCCGAGCTTGAAATACTTAAAAGTCAATACGGCGAATACCCCGTTCTTATTCTTGACGACGCGATGAGCGAACTCGACGTCGCTCGGCAGAAACGCATACTCGAAAAGGTCGAAGGCGTTCAGACGATGATAACTTGTACAGGTACGGACGCAAGCGTGTTCGGCGGAACGGATTACAAGCTTTTTAACGTTTCAAACGGAAGCGTAGTAAGATAAAAGCGCGGCTATAAGTCGATAAACGAATAAAAACGCATTTTTATCACACAATATTTTTATGCGAAAACGTCTGTTTGCCGCCGCGGTATTCGCGGCGGCTTTGATTTTTACGAGCGCGCCTAAAACTTTAGCTTATAATAAAGATTGTACTCTTACGATAATAGGCGAAAAGGGTGCGTATTCGTTTACTTCGCCCGAGATAACGGGCGACGACTACGTAAAAAGACTTTTAAGACTTGACGAAGTTATCGACGACGTCTGTTTTAAAGAAACGGTCGCCGCGCAGGACGCTTACGTAAAGTTTACGCCCGATCGCTCAAAAATGTTTACTCCGATAGCCGAGCGCGAAGGAAAAACCGTCGACAAAGTAAAACTTAAAGACGACGTTTTAACGTGCCTTTCGGTGGGCGGCGGAGCGATAAAGCTCGCCTATAAGTCGATTAAACCGCAAATCACGCTTGGCGATCTTCAAACGGATATAGTCGTCCGCGGCGAATTTACCACTTCGTTTTCGTCGTCGGGCGAAGAAAGGGCTGAAAACGTCACGCTTGCGGCTTCGGCAGTAAGCGGAACGGCTTTGAACGCGGGCGAAGAGTTTTCTTTCAACGACACGGTCGGAAAGAGATCGGAGAAAAACGGGTACAAAAACGCCAAGGTAATAATGGACGGCGAGTTCGTAGACGGCGTGGGCGGCGGAGTTTGTCAGGTTTCGACCACGCTGTATAACGCGGCGCTTCTTGCAGGGCTTAAAATCACCGAATACCACCCGCATACGCTTGCCGTATCTTACGTGGAAAGCTCTTTTGACGCGATGGTATCTTACGGAACGTGCGATCTTAAATTCGTGAACGTAACGTCCTATCCCGTGTATATCGCCGCCTACGTGCGCGATAAAAACGTGCGTTTCGTTATCTACGGCAAGAAAAACGATTGCGTTTACGAGCGCGAAACGGTCGTTGAAGAAGTTATCCCCATGCCGATAGAAAACGTTTTCAACGGGCTTCTCGACGAAAACGAATACGTCGTTTTATCGCACGGAAAAAACGGCGTTAAAAGTTGCGGTTATCTCGTGAAAAAACGGGGCGGAAAAGTCGTTTCGAGAACGCTTTTAAGGCGTGACTTTTACAAACCGCTTACCGAAAAACGCGAAACGGGCAAAAAAGGCGACGGACTTTCGTCGTGAGCGGCGTTTTGTTTATAGAGAAAAGACCGTCGTTTTCGGGTTTTTTCGCTTTGAAAACGGTAAAATTCGGTTGACAAAATAATAATTATATAATATACTTTTTATATCTTACGAAACAGGTGAAGATATGAAAGAATTTTATCCCGATATCATTTATAACAAGGGCAAACGCAGAAACTATTATATGTTGCTTATCCTTGCGTGCGTGCTTATAGGCGGAAGCGCCGCGGCGTTTTTTATTCTCGGTCAGACGATGATAGGTATGATAATGGCGATGGTGCTCGTAGTTGCTCTCGTAACGCTGCCGAGCGCGCTCATCAACTATCCCGTAAAAAATAAACCGCTCCTTGAAATAGGCGGCAGCAGAATAAAGATTTACGGCAAGGAAGAATACCGCATGAGCGACGTGCTCGTGGCTTCCGTCGTTATCGACGTTCCGCAGATCAAGGGCACCAAGGAAGAAAAACTTGAATTTTTAAGCGAAATAGCTTCCAAGCGTCCGACCGAGCCTGTGACGGGCGCGTGCGACGTGCTCGTTAAAGACGAAAAGGGCAAGGAAGTCACTAAGTACAACATAATTTACGACTGTATCGGCGCGCTTCAGGCGCTTATTGATTCGGGAGTAAAGCAGTACAGGATAATCTATTCGATGAAGCGCATGAGCGTTAAGGCGGGTTATAAGATATTGCCCGTCGGCTCAGACACGGGCGACAAGCTCTCCGATATGAGCGAAAAAGATAAGATGATGCAGCTTTTATAAGCTCCGAAAAAACAATAAAAGTCGGCGTATAAGTCGATTGATCGTTGAATTCTCTGCTGTTTCGGCAGAGAATTTTATATGCCGAAGCCAAAAGGAACTTAACGGCAGCAGAAGGAGAAGTTATGAACAGAATAGTTACGGTCAGCCGCGAGTTCGGAAGCGGCGGAAGAGAACTTGCAGAAAAGCTTGCCGAAAAGCTCGGGTTTAAATACTATAATAAGTCGATAATAACGGACATCGCCAAGCAAACCGATTATAGCGAAGATTACGTCAAAAACAAGATGGAAAAGAGCGTTACGGCTTACCCCGCGCACTTCGGTCGCGCTTCGTTTTATTCTCCCATAATAGAAAAGGGCGCGATAGGCGTTATGGTCGCGCAACGCGACGTGATAAAGAAGATAGCATCAGATGGAGACTGCGTTATCGTAGGTCGCGGCGCCGACGTTATTTTAGCCGAATTCGAGCCGTTCAACGTTTTCGTTTACGCAGACGAGAGTTCGCGTATCGCGCGGTGCAGATCGGTTTACGAAGAAGAATTCAAAGGGCTTTCCGATAAGGAGGTTTTAAAAAAGCTTAATCGCGTCGACAAGGAAAGAGCCGCGTGCCGCGCTATGTTCACCGATAGCAAGTGGGGAGATCGGAACGCGTATAATCTTATGCTCAATACGTCGGGTATGAGCATCGATACGCTCGCTGAAATGACCGCAAAGTGCGTTACGGAGTATTACGATGAAAAGTAGAATACAGCTATCCGACCATTTTACTTATAAAAGGCTGTTGAAGTTCGTTTTGCCGTCGATACTTATGATGATATTCACGTCCGTTTACGGCGTGGTCGACGGGATATTCTTGTCAAACTTTGCAGGTGGTGAAGCGTTCGCGGCGGTCAATCTCGTGATGCCGTTTTTAATGGCGCTCGGCGCGGTCGGGTTTATGCTCGGCGCGGGCGGAAGCGCTATCGTTGCCAAAACGCTCGGCGAAGGCAACGGCGAAATGGCTAAAAAATACTTCTCGTTTTTCGTCTACGTCGTGGCGACGGCGGGCGCCCTATTGACTATCACGGGCGAAATACTTGCCGCTCCCATTTGCAGACTGTTGGGCGCGAAGGGCGATAACGAATTTTTGTTTCCGCTATGTATGCAATACGTTCGGATATGTCTTATAGGCGTCCCCTTCTTCATGCTCCAGAATATTTTCCAGACCTTTTTCGCTACTGCCGAAAAGCCCAAACTCGGCTTTATAGTGACCGTAATCGCGGGATGTACGAATATCCTTCTCGACTTTTTGTTCGTCTACGTTTTCGGCTGGGGTATTCAGGGAGCCGCCGCCGCGACTACTACGAGCGAGTTTATCGGCGGAACCGTCCCGATAATTTACTTCGCAAGGAAAAATCCGACCGTTTTAAAGCTCGTCAAGTGCGGTTTCTACGGCAAGACGCTTTTAAAAGCTTGCGGAAACGGGCTTTCGGAATTTGCAAACAACGTTTCGGGCTCGATGGTCAGCATGCTGTATAACTTTCAGCTTCTCTATTACGTGGGCGCGGCGGGCGTTGCGGCGTACGGCGTGATGATGTACGTCAATTTTATCTTCTTTGCTATCTTTATAGGCTACTCGATAGGAACGGCGCAGATAGTCGGTTTCAACTACGGCGCGCAAAACCGTGAAGAACTTAAAAACGTTTTCAAAAAATCAGCGGTTATTATGGGCGTGACGGGGGTTGCCATGTGCGTTTCGGCAGAGCTTCTCGCTCCCGTATTCGCGGGAATATTCTCCGGCGGCGACGCCACCGTTTACGCGCTCACCTGCCGTGCGTTCCTGTTCAGCGGATTTATATTTCTGCTGTGCGGCTTCAATATCTTTTCGTCGGCGTTCTTTACGGCGCTCTCTAACGGTATCGTGTCGCTCATCGTGTCTTTGTTGAGAACGCTCGCGTTTCAGGCTACCGCCGTTATGTTCCTTCCCGCGATATTCGAGGCGATAGGTTTTGCCCCGCTTGACGGAATCTGGTGCGCCGGGCTGTTCTCGGACGTCATGGCGTTTTTGGTAACGCTCGTCTTTTTGATAACCAACAGAAAGAAATACGGATATATGTAAAAAAGCCCGCTATACGCCGATTATCGACGTATAGCGGGGTTTTTGAAAAATCGGAATTATAGGTCGCGCGATTTTGCCTTGCGGCCCCGTAATCGCGTAGCGGTTAAAAATCACGACTACAATTCCTAATTCTTAAGAGTAGCATATCTTATCAATAGTTTCCTTAAAAAGGCGGTGAATCTATCAACTTAAAATAAGAATTCTTGGATAATAAGCCTTTTTAAGGTGCCGCGCATTTTGAGAGACAAGAAAGCGAAGCAAATACTATTTAAAAGGTTTATTACTCCGCGGGTTAAGGCAAGGCAAACGACCGAAGTTGTACTCGACGTACTACGAGGGCTTAAGCCGTTCAAAGACAAGGTTATATGGTGTCTCAAAACTGTCTTTTGAGCATATTGCGGCAAATGCTCGCTTGTAGTATT
>CACXHH010000184.1 GCA_902767455.1 uncultured Eubacteriales bacterium | reverse complement strand
TAAAAATTATATGAAAAAAAAGATTTTAGTTACAGGCGGCACGGGATTTATTGGAAATTGTTTCTGCAAACTACTTTTAGTTGAAAGACCTGAGTGGAACGTTATAAACATTGACGTTTGTACGTACGCGGCAAATCCTTCCACAATGAAAGAGGAATTGAAAAAACCGAATTACAAGTTTTGAAGTCGGTATTCGCAAGACGATAGACTGGTATTTGTCCGAAAAAGGCACAACCCGGCTTGACGAATGTATGAAGCAGAATCAAGAATGGTTCGATAAGAATTATACTAACAGGAAGTAAGCGGAAGCATTGTCACGAAAAAACAATTAGCTGTTGAAAGTATCATAATGATGTTTTTGAGAATCGGGGACGTCAAGCGGTCCTTTTTCTTTTCGGGTGGAAAACCGGTGTGATAATTTATACTAATTACATACTATGAAAAAACATGCGTGAATCACGTCAAAAAAATTGATTTTTCAGGGATTCGTGTGATATTATTATTTCGTTCAGTTATGGAAAAGAGAGTGAGAGGAAAAAAGATAATAATAATCGTCGCGGCGGTCGTGGCGGCGATAGCGGCGGCGGTGGGGGCTTGCGCGTATTTTCTGCTTTTGCACCGCTACAAGGGCACGGAAAAGATTTACGAGTGGAGCAAGGACGACGTTTTCGACGTGGCGACGATAGCGACCGTTGAAAAGCAAAGCGGTAAAGATTTCGTCATTTTGAATCTTGCCGACGTGCAGACGTGTGATCTCGAAGATATTCCGCACTACGCGACTATTCACGACGAAATAACCTATCTCGTAAATCTCGTTAAACCCGACCTTATCACGCTTACGGGCGACCAGACCTGGAGCAACGAAAACCTTATAAGCCTTAAAACGCTTATCGGCTGGCTCGAAGGCTACGAAATACCCTACGCTCCCGTTTTCGGCAATCACGACCACGGCAACGAATTTTCTTCCGCCGTCGCGGGGGTAAACAAGTGCTGTGACCTTTACGAGAACGCAAAGCATTGTCTTTTCAGGCGCGGACCGACGAATATCGGCGCGCTCGGAAACTACGTCGTGAACGTGACGGAAAACGGGCGGATAGTAAAAACGCTTTACATGATGGATTCGGGCTATCTCGACGAGCTCACTGACGAGCAGATAAACTGGTTTATATGGAACGCCGAAGGTTTAAAGGCGGCAAACGGCGGCAACTATACCGACGGGATAAACTTTATGCACAAGCCTTTGCCCGAATTCTCTTACGCCTATCGCGATTACCGCAGCGGCGTTGAAACGGTAAAAAACTTTGGCGACGTTCACGTTCATTATTCGCTTTTCGGAAGTTTTCAAAAAGACTTTTTCCAAACGGCGAAAAGCCGCGGCGTAAAAGACTTCGTTTGCGGGCATCAACACGGCAATAACTTCACCTTATCGTACGACGGCGCAAGGCTGACGTTCGCCTTAAAAACGGGCGAGCTCGGCGGCTTCTACGCAGACGAAAGCGTTTATCTCAACGGCGCTACCGCCATAACGATAAGCGGCGACGAAACGCGTATCGAACACGTCTTCGTCCCTTCGGATAAGTTCCATATAAGCGATAAGTACAACGTTTATTACGACTGAAACTACGCCGCAAAAACTAATCGCTATCAAAAATTGTTATAGTTTCAAACGAAAAAGGGCTGTCTTTTATGACAGTCCTTTTGCTTGCGTCGGTTTTGGTAAAAGTAGGGCTATAAGCGCGTTAAACGGTGTTTTTTACGGTGTTCGACGATCATTTATTGGTTTTCATACAGGGTTTGTAGTACAATATCCTGCGTGTAATCGCCGAAGCCTTTTCCGAACAGATTGAACCCGCCCGGGTGGGTGGCGGTGTTTTTATTTCCGAACTTGAAAGATATCTTATTATCCTTGTCGAGATCGAGATTTGATAGTGTTACGTTACCGTTTACGGGCGAACCGTTGACGAGAACGCCCTTGTCGTTTACGGAAACGGTAAGTATCTGCCCGTATTGGGTGTTTCTGTGCTCGTTCCACCAAGAAGGGTTGAGTTTTCCCGGTCTGTCGCCGAAATCTCCTACGAGCATATGCGTCGTAAGTTCTTTATCGTTTACCCAAAAAGTTATGTCAGATTTATAGTTGGCGTCGTAATACGGTGCTTCCGAGCATATTTCAAGCGAGAACGTTATACTGCTTACTTTATGGTTTTTTGCTATTGTGTTATCGAAATAGTATTCGATTATTCCAACGGGTGTATACACGAGTTCGGCGTCGAATCTGTGTGGTGAGAAACAATTGTTATTAATCGTGTAAAACAATCTTTCACGCGTAACGAGCCCTAATTCTCCGCCGTAAAAGTTGGCGTATCCCCCGATTTTTACTTCCTGAATATCCGTTTCAATCCGTTTACTTGTCTGCACGTATTTGTTATACAGCAGCAAGGTCGCCGATTGAAGTGCTCTGCCGTATATCCTTATTTCTCCTTTGGAAGAGTTATGATACTCGTATTTGACGAGCGCCGCGTTTTCCAAAATGTTGAGATTATACGCGAGAGTTGTGATCGGCATACCAAGTTTTTTAGAAAGCTCGGCGATGGAAAACGTATACGGCGGTACGTTTATGGCTTCCAATATATCGAGTCGTTTTTCGTTGCCGAGTGCGTAAGCCAAAGAGCAGATGTTTTCTCTGTCCGTTTTCTTTGAAAAATCGAGCGTCGGATTGACGTCCGGCGAAATGAATTTTTTCATACTGTCAACTCCCTTTTTACATGATTATATAATCGTCGCGCGTAAATGTCAACAAAAAAAGTTGTTCGTATTAAAATATAAAACGAAAATATTCGTCGGCAAAACTATTGAAAACACCCGTTTTGTGCGATATAATTAAGTTGTTTTTAAACGCCGGGAAAAGAAACCTTGCGATTATTTATTCTACAAGGAGAAAAGCATGGGAAAACAGTTGAAAATAATTTTAGCTTTCGCGTTTGTCGCGGCGCTTTTTGTGACGTCGCTCGGCGTTGCCGTTGCCGAAAACGTGTTGCAACCGACTAAAAAATCGGGCGGAAACGTTATAAAAGGCGTAACTTATCCCGAAGCGATCGGTGAAGGGATTCGTGCCGAAGTCGTTATTCCGAGCGAAAAAACAGTTCATGAAAAAGAGCTTTTTATTCCTGAAATAATCGATTACGACGACTTTTTCGATATGGAAAATCCCGGCGATTTTTCCGTTCAGTACGATTATGCAGACTTCAGATTAACGCGGGCATACGGCAATTTCAGCGTATCGGACGGTAAATATACGGCTATGACGGACGGCGCTATCTACGCCGATCTCGACGCGGAAACCGCGTTTCCGTACGGTACTTTGAGCGCAGACGTTAAGAACAACGGCGGAGACTCCGGGTTTATTATCGGTTTATCCGCGAACGCAACTACGTTTTGGGAAGGTTACGGAATAGTTTATTATTTTGTGTTTATAAATTACGACGGGATACTGATGATCGGTAAAGCCGTAAACGGCGGCTGGGAAACTCTTGCCTATTCAAACGTACCGAATTACAGCGCTGAGAACACCTACGATCTGAAAGTCGTTTATCGTGGCTATAATATGGTGGTTTTGCTTGACGATGTACCGTATCTGAGCTATCTTGCGGCGCAGCCCTTGTCAGGCACGGGTTGGGGAATAAGAACGGGCGCGGTCGGAGCGGAAATAAGCAACGTCCGTATTTCGAGCCGTATCACGCTCGAGTAAGGCGGTGACGATATGAAAAGGAATATTTCAAAGATTTTTTCGTTAATATTACCCGTAATGATGCTCGTTTTTGCGGCGTGCGTTATATCTTCGTGCGATAGCGGCGTGAAAACGTCGGAGCAGTCTGTCACGCAAAAATACGAAGTGGCGTTCGATTCTGACGGCGGAACCGCCTACTATACGGTAAGGGGAAAAAAGGGCGACGTTATCACCCTTCCCGAGCCCGAAAAAGAAGGTTACGTCTTTGACGGCTGGTTCGTCGATGATTCGTTTACGGGCGACGCTTTAGACGGAACTTACACGATTTTTGCAAACGCTACGCTCTACGCCAAGTGGACGGCATATCGTGGCGTAGTACACTTCGAGAGCAACAGCGGTACGGAATATAAAGACGTAGAATTCTGCGCGCAGAAGGTGAATATCCCCACTCCCGAAAGGGAAGGACATATTTTTGCGGGCTGGTACAGAAGCAGCATGCTTCTTGGAGAAAAGGTATCGGGCGTTATTCTTCCAAAGGGTGACGTTACGCTTTACGCGAAGTGGACGAAGATAACCGGTTCGGTCGTATTCGAGAGCAACGGCGGCACGCAGTTCGAGCCCGTTTTGACCGCGGGGCAAAAAATCAAGCTCCCCGTTCCCGAAAGAGAAAACTATATCTTTGCGGGTTAGTACAATAACGAAGCGTTCGGCGGCAGCGCGTATTCCGGCGAAATACTCGTAGAAGGCAAACTCACGTTATACGCAAAATGGGCTAAATATTTTAATCTCGTAACGCTCGAAGTAAACGGCGGCAAGAATATCTCGCCTATCGTAAATTACGACGGTGAGAGCCTTTCGCTTCCTACTCCCGTAAAATACGGAAATAAATTTCTCGGTTGGTACGATAACGAAGCGTTCGACGGGAAGCCCGTAAACGAATTTTATGCTCCTTCCCGTGACGTGACGTTATACGCTAAATGGAAAGAGATAACGTATCTGTATCTTTATTACGGTAACGGGACGGACTACGTAAGATACGAGTACGACGAAGGCGACGTGGTAACTTTAAACGAACTTTACGACCTGTTCACTCCGCCCGCGCTGACGGAAACGGATATTCTCGGCACAGAGCACGAAGCGCCTTTTAAAAACTGGTCGATCGAAGGATATGACGAGAACTCTCACGTCGAATTGACTTCCGATATAGAAATAGGCAAAAAGCACGTTATTCTCGTGGCGCAGTACGATAAGAGCAAAGTACCGGTAAAGGAATTCATAACTTATAACGCCGAGAAGAATATTTACACCACCACCGGCAAGGTCGACCACGTGTTCTTCGACGAAGCGCCACAAACGCCTTACGCCTACGTGACGAAAATGACTATCGTCAAAGGAAAGGGCGGCGCGGTCGGACCTGCGTTCAGAATGTCCGTTCCGAATATCGATTATCATTACGAAACGGACAGCACGTATCTTTCTCCCGGCATCTGTCCGGGAGACGGGACCATGCAGATATCTTCCGTTCTGAACGGAAAGTGGAGCAGGTTCGTTTCCATTATACCGCTGTCTGGGCTACCGGAAGCGTGGGCGGAAAAATTCAATTCCGCGGACAACGGCGCAGAGATAGAGCTCACGATGACGATAGCGGATAAAGGCTCGTCGTTCGACGTGTATATAGATAACGAGCTTGCTTTCTCTTACAGCGGAGCGAGCGTCTTGGCAAAATATACGGGAAAAGGACTGGGATTGAGAAGCTCGTCCACACCGACGAAGTTTGCCGATCCGCGCGTCAACGAAGGATTTACCGTCACTTTCGACGCGCAGAACGGAGCCGAAAACGTTTCCGTCAGATGGTTGGCCGGAGCGCTCGAAACGCCTGAATTCACAAAAGAAGGCAACGCGCTCGAAGGCTGGTACTTCGACCTGAAGTTGACGGATCGTGCCGATGAAGATAAATTTTATATAACCGAAGACGTGACTCTTTACGCAAAATGGTCTGACGAATTCTTCGTCGTATCGTTCGACGCGCAGGGCGGTTCGGCTTGCCAAAGCAAGAACTGGGTTTCGGGAAAGCTTCGTCTTCCCGACGCGCCTAAGAAGATGAACATGATCTTTATCGGCTGGTTTTACGACGAAGAGTGCACCATGCCCGTGGACGTTTACGAATTTTCGACCGATAAGGACGTAACGCTTTACGCCGCTTGGCGATATCCGTATCACTATCTTACGGCTAACGCCGACGGAAGCTACACGTATACCAAGAAAACGCTCGCCGTTCTCGGTACGGTTGAAAACGCATTACAAAAAGACGGCGGTTACAACGAGTATTCTCAAACGATAACGATGACGAAGGGCGACGGCTCCAACGGCGTTGCTTTCAGAATGGACGCGGGCGTCGATTACGCTTACGAAACGGTCGGAACGAGTTATCTTTCGGTTCAGTTTGCAGGCAGTTCGCTTCGCATATCCTACGTAGACGACGGAGTGTGGCGCAGGTTGTTACCGAATAACGCCGACTACGTCTTTAACAAGCTTCCTTTGAGCTGGCAGGAAAAGTATAACGCCGCCGAAGACGGCGCGAATATGACCGTCAGACTTACGATCAGAGATTACGGAACGTATTTTACGGTATACATCGACGACACGCTCGCATATACTTACGGTCAAAACGGCGAGACGGTTGATTTGACGAAGTTTACGGGAAACGGTTACGGAGTCAGGGGATCGTCGGCTAAGACCGTTATATACTCCGATATTTACGGCAAAGAAGCGAACGCATAAAGGAGAATAGATTATGTTTAATAGAACATCGAAATATATATGTTTCTGCGTTTGCGCTCTTTTGGCGGCGACGTGCGTCGCGCATTATACGGCGATAGCCGAGACGCGTGAAGCCGCCGAAACGTATTACACGCCGTTAAACGGCTACCTGTATTACGTCGGCGAACATTTTGACGTCTCCTTCGACAGCGTGGAAGCGCGTATAAAACTTCCGACAACTTCGCTCGGCGGAACGATATTCGGTACGAGTACGGGTTCCGTTCGCACGTTTATAGACGCTGCCGGACGTTTCGGCTTTGTCTGGGGCGACGGTTCTATCGGCTGTACCTTCAATGAATCGGCAAAGGTCTCCGACGGAAAGTGGCATCACGTCGCTTTATCGAGAACGGACGAAGCTTTCACTTACTATCTCGACGGTAATATCGCCGGTGTTTATGCGATAAAGTCGGAAGCGATAAGCAACGAGCTCAATTACAATATCGGCACTTCGCACAGCCACGGCGGAAGCAGAAATCCGTTTGAAGGCTATATAAAACAGATAACGTTGTATCACGGCGCTATAAGCAAAGAGCAGGTAGTTTCGGATATGAACGACGAAACGATAACTGAAAGCGACGTCGTATCCGACGAAACGCAAATTTTAGGTAACTGGCGACTCGGAGAACGCTGGACGGAGAGAAGCGTCGAAAACGACGTCGAAGGTCACGTTCCCGCAAAGCTTCAAACTTTCGATAAATATGTCGGAGCCGATTACTCTTTCGGCGATTACGATTATACTTTCGTAGTTTTCCCTGATATACAGATAATGACGAACTACAACGAAGCGCGGCTCAATCGTCAAATACAGTGGCTTGCCGACAACAAAGAAAAATTCAACGTCAAGTTCGCCATGTTCGTAGGAGACCTGTCCGACTTCGGTCAAAGAGAATATCTGTACGAAAGAGCGGCAAGAGCTATGTCGCGGCTTGATAACGTAATACCATATACGTTCGTTCCCGGCAATCACGATTACGACGACAACGCCAACACGAGAAGTCAGGAATATTTCAACAGACAATTCTCCGTTTCAAAACACAGTAAGCTTCCGGGCTTCGGCGGCGTAATGGAAGAAGGCAGCATGTGCAACAACTATTACACGGTGAACGCGGAAGGCGTCGACTATCTGATAATCAGTCTCGAATACGACGCGCGCTTAAAAGCTTTGAGATGGGCGGGTAGAGTTATAGAAGAACACCCCAACCATCGCGTCATCATAGAAACGCATAACTACGTTCAGCCCGAAAACACGTTTTTAAAAGTACCCGATCATTTCGGATACGAAGCGAGCAGTCCGCAGAAAGTGTTTGACGAACTCGTATCCAAATACGATAACGTCTTCCTTGCCGTAAGCGGGCACAGGATATACGACGATATCGTTTACAGGTACGACTACGGCGACAACGGGAACAGGGTCCTGTCTATGCTCGTAAACGGTCAGGGCACGAAGTATAACGGCGATAACGCGCAGGATATGCTTTTGCTCGTCCACGTGAATGAAAAGAACAAGACTATGAATTACGTTTACTACTCGCCTGAAAAGGACAAAGTCTGGAATATCCAAAATCAGTTTCAGTTATCGTTTGCCGATCCTAAGAACCCGACGATCGGCGGATAAATAAAAAATATTAAGGAGAAAGAAAATGAAAACAAAACTGTTGTTGTTCGTAACGTGTCTGTGCATTGTTACGGCGCTTGCGGCGTGCGGGACAAAAAAAACCGCTCAGACGGACGATTCGACTTCCGAAACTTATAAAATCACGTTCGTTGATTTTGACGAGACCGTTTTGCAAGAAACGCAAGTCGAAAAAGGCGCCGTTCCCGCTTACACGGGCGAAACACCTTCAAGGCAAGCTTCCGCTCAATATACCTATATCTTTATTGGTTGGGATAAGGAAATAGAGCCTGCGTACGAAGATCTTACCTACACCGCGACGTACTCTGAAACAGTCAACGAATACGAAGTATTATTCGTCGACTACGACGGCGCAGAGCTTCAAAAGCAGATCCTTGCGTACGGCGAGACTCCCGCGTATTCGGGTACTTCTCCCGTAAGAAGCGAAACGGAAGAATATTCTTACGCCTTCACGGGCTGGGATAAGGAATGCGTCGAAGTGACTGAAAACGCGACGTATACCGCGCAGTACGAAAGTATTAAAAAAACTTACGTGATAACCTTCGCCGATATCAACGGCAACGTTTTATACGAAAATGCTTTCGAGTACGGCGCTATCCCTGAATACGGCGCTCAGACCCCGAAAAGAGAAGGTAACGCTCAGTATTCGTATACCTTTACGGGTTGGGATAAAGAGCTTGCCGCCGTTACGAGCGAAGCTACCTACGTCGCCGTTTACGCTACTTCCGTAAACAAATATCTCGTCAGCTTCGTCGACGAACAAAACACCGTTTTGCAGAGCGGTGAGCTCGAATACGGCGCCATGCCCGCGTTCAACGGTGTTCTTCCCGAACTTCCCGAAGCTACGGCTCAGTACGAATACTACGGCGCGTGGGATAAGGAAATGACCGAAGTTACCGCCGAAGCCACTTATACTTACGTTATAACGAGCAAATTGAGAAGCTATACCGTTAAATTCCTTGCCGAAGACGAAACGGTGCTTTTTGAAAAAACTTACGAATACGGCGCCATGCCCGCTTACGAAGGCGAAACGCCGATAAAAGCCGAAACCGAAAGATACGTCTATACTTTCGGCGGTTGGAATGAAGAGATAGTTCCCGTAAACGGCGAAGCCGTCTATACCGTCAGGTTTAACGAAACGACGAGAACTTATACCGTTAAATTCCTTGCCGAAGATGAAACGGTGCTCTTTGAAAAAACTTACGAATACGGCGCTATGCCCGCTTACGAAGGCGACTCCGCTCTTCCCGAAGACACTGCTCAATACGCCTTTACCGGCACTTGGGACAGGGAATTTACGGCAGTTACCGAAAACACGACTTATACTTATTCGATAATGAAGAGCGTTCGCAAATATTTCGTTACCGTAAACCACTACGACCTTGAAGGGAACGTCGTTGCGCCACAATACAAAGAAGAAAAGCTTTACAACGATCTGTGGCTTTACGACGGTTATTACGCGTATAACGCTCCGGAAGTGAACGGAAAAGTCGCAAACCGCGACGTAGTTTATTACGTTCTCAACGAAAACGGAACGACTATCGATATTTATTATTCGCAGATAAACGTTTGGGATAAAGAGTCCGTCAACGTAGCTTTCACGGGCGAAGGCACGATAGAATCTCCTTACCTTATCGCAAGCGGCGCAGACCTTGCTTATCTTAAAGCGCAGGTCGAAAGCGGAAATACTTTTGCCGGTAAATACTTCAGGATGACTGAAAGCATCGATATGAACGGCGGATTCGTCACGATAGGAAACTCGGAGAACGCTTTCGGCGGAATATTCGACGGAAATAACTGTTCGATAAGAAACGTTCAAGCAGAAACGACTACTTACGCGCTCTTCGATACCACGCTTGCCGGCTCTAAGATCACGAATCTGTCCGTTTACGGCAACGTTTCCTGTACGGGTAACTATAACGGCGGTATCGTTGCAAACAATAACGGTACGATAAGTAACTGCGCCAACTACGTCGTTATAAGCACTACCGGTCGCGCGGGCGGTATCGCCGGTCAGACGACGGGGATTATTACGGACTGCGTCAACTATGGTTCGGTAACTCTTACCGGTAACGGAACGCAAATGGTCGCGGGTATCGTTGTTTACGCCACGGGCGGAAAGCTTCTCAACTGCTTGAACTTCGGCGCGATAACTTCCGAAAACGCAAACGGTTGGAATACCGCGGGTATCGTTTCCAACACGACCGCGGGCTGCACGAATATCGAAGACTGCTTGAACTTCGGCGCGATAATCGGCAAAAAAGCTGCGGGCGGCGTTGTCGGCGAAAGCTTGACCGCAACGATAAAGGGCGTTAAAAACTACGGCTCCGTAACTGCCGCTTCAAACGG
>CACXHH010000183.1 GCA_902767455.1 uncultured Eubacteriales bacterium | reverse complement strand
GGAATATACGACATAATGCCTAAAATTTAAGGAGTTATAATGAATAAAATGACGTTGAAAGTTAGCGCTTGTTCGGAAAACGAGGCGTTCGTAAGGACGGTCGTAAGCGCGTTCATGCTCCAGCTCAACCCGTCGGTGGAGCAGATAAACGACGTAAAGACGACGGTGAGCGAAGCCGTGACCAACTCTATCGTGCACGCGTACCCCGACGGCGAAGGCGAAATAACCGTCGAGTGCACTCTCGGAAGCGACTACATAAAAATAATAATCAGCGACGACGGGATAGGTATACCGTGCGTCGAACTCGCGCTTCAACCTTTTTACACGACGAAGGAAGAGCAGGAACGTTCGGGGCTCGGATTTACGATAATGAAATCGTTTATGGACGAATTCGAAGTATTTTCTTCAAACGGAAACGGAACGAAACTCGTTATGACGAAGAAAATAGCCTGATATCGTGCGAAAAGGTCTTTTTCGTCTGCCGTCGCGTTTAAAGGAGAAATATGCTTTCGGAGGATAGAACGCTCGAGTTGATTAGGTGCGCAAAGCTCGGGGACAATCAAGCAAAAGAAGAATTGATAGTAAACAACACGTCCTTATTGAAAAGCATAGTCAAGCGTTTTAACGGGCGCGGCGTTGAGTACGACGACCTGTTTCAGCTTGCGTCGATAGGCTTTTTGAAGGCGATAGCAAACTTTGACGAGAGTTTTTCGGTAAGGTTTTCGACTTACGCCGTTCCTATGATAGTGGGCGAGATAAAGCGTTTTCTTCGTGACGACGGAAGCGTTAAAGTTTCGAGAATAATAAAAAGTCTTGGATATAAGATAAACAAATACGTCGAAGAACTAAAACAAAACGATATGCCTTCGCCGTCGATAGAAGAGCTTTGTGAAAAATTCGGGGCAGATAAAGAAGACGTCGTTCTTGCGATAGGCTCGTCAAGACAAGTCGTATCTATTTACGAAAGCGTAAACGACGACGGAAACAAACCCGTCGAGATGATAGACGTTTTGCCGTCAGGCGAAGGCGAAGAACAGATGCTCGAACGGATTATGATAAAAGATATGATATTAAGCCTTGACGAGCGCGAACGTAAGATAATAGTTATGCGCTATTTCAGTGATAGGACGCAGTCCGAAATAGCGAAAGAGCTTGGAGTTTCTCAAGTGCAGATCTCTCGGCTCGAAAATAAAATCGTAAAAAAGCTAAAACAGAAAATATCGTAAAATCACCGATAAAATATTGTATTTTAAAAATTATTACGTATAACGTAATTTCGTTTGCGGCATAATAATCTTATGAAAAACAAAGATAAGAAGATATCGGGAGAAACGGAAGTCTGCTTCCCCAAACAAAGGATAAGGGAGGAGCGATGACGGGTAAAAATTACGATAATTATAACGAAGGTTACGTCGCTTACGTAAAGAGAATATCGCCGAGAACAAACGAGTTGAGAAGCCTTGTGAACGCATTTTTCGTCGGCGGGCTTATATGTTCGATAGGTCAGTTTATCCGTTTTGCGCTCAATTACGCTTTCGGGTTTTACGGCGACGAGCTTGCGGGAGCTACGAGCATGGCGCTCATATTTCTCGGTTGCTTACTGACCGGGCTTGGCGTATACGACAGGATAGGTCATCATGCGGGCGGTGGTTCCATCGTTCCCATAACGGGGTTTGCAAACTCCGTCTGCTCTCCCGCTATGGAGTTCAAAAGCGAAGGCTTCGTCTACGGTATGGCGGCAAAAATGTTCGTCGTTGCGGGGCCGATAATCGTATTCGGCGTATCGTCGTCCGTAGTCGTCGGGCTCGTATATTATATCGTCGGGCTCATCGTCGCTTAAAAGATATACCGTGAAAAATAACGCCTTTTAAGGCGTTTTTTCTTTTATCCGAATATTATTTCGTTAATTGCCGATACTGTTACGGAAATGAGTAAAAGAACGATAATATTTCGCAATACACCGAGAATAATCGGCACTTACACCGTTGCGGGGCCAAAAGAAAGGCAAGGACAGTTCGGAAAATATATCCACAAAACGCTATCCGACGATAAGTACGGAGAAAGCACCTTTGAAAAAGCCGAGTGCAAAATGCTTTCCGAAGCCATTTCGTCGGCTATCACGTCGGCGGGAAAGACTTACGAAGATATAGACGCGCTCGTTTCGGGCGATCTGTTGAATCAGATAATATCGGCTTCATTTGCGGCGAGAGATTTCGAGTTTCCGTATATAGGCGTGTATAACGCTTGTTCGACTTTCAGCGAAGCTCTCGCGCTTTCCGCCGCTCTTATCGACGGCGGGTATATGAATAACGTCGTTTCGGCAACGGGCTCGCATTTTGCTACCGCCGAACGGCAGTATCGCTACCCGCTCGAACTCGGTTGTACCCGTCCGCCGCAATCTCAATGGACGGT
>CACXHH010000182.1 GCA_902767455.1 uncultured Eubacteriales bacterium | reverse complement strand
TCGCCGCCGAAATCGACGTACCGCCGAGATCGAAGAAGTCGTCGTTTACGCCGACGTTTTCAACGCCGAGAATACTCGCGAATTCTTCGCATATCTCGCGTTCTAATTTACTCTTGGGCTCGTCCGTCGGGCGCGCGTCGCCGTGGCGAACGGGCGCGGGCAAAGCCCTGCGATTGACCTTCTGATTCTGGTTGAGCGGGATCTCGTCAAGTTGCGTGAACGCCGCGGGGACCATATACGCGGGCTTTTTGCTCTTAATGAACTCGCCGAGTTTGTCAAAATCTATCTTTTGGTCGGACACGACGTAAGCGGCAAGGAACTTTCCGCCGAAAGCCTTATCGTCGAACGCCTGAACGGTCGCGTTGACTACTCCGTCGTATTCGCGGATGACGTTTTCAACTTCCGAAAGTTCAATCCTGAATCCCCTTACCTTAACCTGACCGTCGTTTCTGCCGATGAAGTCGATAGTTCCGTCTTTAAGACGCCTGACGATATCGCCCGTGCGATAAACGCGGTCGTAACCTTTTTCGTTTGTGAACGGGTTGGCTATAAAAGACTTTTTGGTCTGTTCGGGAAGGTCGAGATACCCCCTTCCGACGCCTGCGCCCGCTATCCATAACTCGCCGAGCGCGCCGACGGGAAGCTGTTTTCCGTACTTATCGACGACGTAAAGCCTGTAATTGTCGAGCGCGGCGCCTATCGGGTTGCGGTAGTAACGCCTGTCTATCTTCCTGAAAGTGGAGAATATCGTACACTCCGTAGGCCCGTAGCCGTTCCAGAGCGTAAAGTTTTCGGGCGGATCGAGCGGGGCAAGCGTTTCGCCGCCGACCGAGAGGTGTTTAAGGCTCTTCCCACGCATGTTTTCGGCAAACATACGCCCCATCTGCGTAGTCATAAAGACGTGAGTCACGCCGTTTTCTTCAAACAGCTTATCGAGTTCGTTCAAGTCAAGGCGAACGTCTTCGGGGATAATGAATACGGCGGCGCCCGTGGTAAGCGCGGGGTACAAGTCCATCATGTTCGCGTCGAAGCCGAAGCTTGCGTACGCCCCGACTACGCTTTCATAAGTCAGGTCGTAGTTGGCAACGTACCAAGCGCAGAAGTTTACTATATTGCGGTGTTCGAGCATAACGCCCTTTGGCGTGCCCGTCGTCCCCGAAGTATATAAAACGATAAAGAGATCGTCGCCCGAAAGCTTCTCAAAGAACGGCTTTTTATCGGGAAGATTTTTCATCTCTTCGGTGAAAAGCCACTCGCCGTCGTATCCGGACAGTTTATCTTTAATCTCGCCCGCCGCGATAACGAGTTTCGCCTTGGCGTTTTTCACCATAAAGTCGAGCCGTTCCTGCGGATATGAAGGATCGAGCGGCTCGTAAGCGGCGCCCGATTTGAGAACGGAAAGCGCCGAAATAACCATATATTCGCCCCTTGGAACGAGCACGGAAACTATATCGCCCTTGCCCACGCCGAGAGAGCGTATACGTGCGGCGACGTTATCGGTGAGCCTGTCGAGCTCGCGGTAAGTTACGCGCGTATCGCGGAAAATAACCGCGGGATTATCGGGGTGTTTTTTAGCCGCGCGGCGGAACAGCGTTACGACGTCTACGTCCTCTACGACGCGTTGCGTAAAGCAATCGACGGCGAATTTCTTCGCGTCTTCTTTCGTCAAAAGATCGAGCTCTTCTACTAAAACCCCGCCTATAAGTTGATTAAACGCGCGTTCGGTCGCTTCTACGAGTGAACGGACGCTCCACTCTTCGTAGTATCTCGCGTCGTATTCGCAATCTATCCTGAACCCTTCTTCCGTCTTGAAAACGAAGAAAGACAGTTCTGCTTTTAACGCGTCGAGTTTGAGTTCCGTCCTTTCGGCGGGCTTTCCGCCAACCGTGAACGACGAGCCGATTTCGCCTTCGTAGACGAACATCACGTCGGCTTTAACGCCGAGATTACGGGATATTTCGGCAAACGGGTATACGTCGTTCGCCATACTGTCGCCAAGCTGACGAGCCATACGGCTCACGGCTTCCTTTGCGCTCTCGCCGCTCTTTGCGCGGTAGACGACGGGCAGAGTGTGAACGTACATACCGACGGCTTCAACGAGCCTCG
>CACXHH010000181.1 GCA_902767455.1 uncultured Eubacteriales bacterium | reverse complement strand
TTGAGTTTGCATACGACGCTTCTCGGTATTGTAATCTCTTACTTTCGTAAACTCGCCTACCATCTGTCCTTCGGGAACGTGCACAAGCGCGTGAAAGTGTAACCTGTTCGTCTTTTCTCCGCGTTCCCACACGCCCATATACGTCCAATGCTTTCGATAATTAAGGTTGGCAAGCAGTCTTTTCAGTTTCGTCCTGAACTCGCTCTCGGTAACCTTGTTATCGTCGTAAGTAAACGTACAAAAATAGTTGAAATCGGCAAGTCTTGCTTTTTTCCAGGCACGATTTTTCTTACTGTTAACGTTTTTTCTTATCCTTGAAAGGTTGTCGTCCACGAAGTATTCGGTTTCGTCTTTATCCCGAAAGAAAGGTCGAAGTTGCGAACATAATTTACTGCGCAGAACTTTTCTCGACAAACCCTTATTCTCTTCATACACCTTATTGAAAACTTCCGTTTTCGATAGTCTGATAACGTCAAGGGTTTTGTCGTTAATCGACTTATTGACCGACTTTTCTTCGATTTCGTCGTCATCAAACAGTCCTATATCAACTAAGTACCGCATATCTTTACGCAGTTCTTCTTTCTCGTCCTTTTCAACGGGTTTAAGACCTTTTTCCGCAACCGAAATATCTATCTTTTCTTCAGGCGGACGAACCGCTCTTTTCTTCTTTTTGATCGTAGTTTTCGGAATCGCTATATATAATGGCTGCCGTCAAAGTAAATCTTAGCGTCTGAAAACATTTTCTCACCCCCTTTCTCAAAAAATTAACCGCGAAAACGTTACGGGTTTTGTCTTGTGATTTCGTGTTTTACTCGTCGCATTTACCGAACAGTCCGTAATAAAGGTCGCGGATAAAGTAACTGTTCTGAGCAAAAAGCTCTTCAAAAGTCGCTTTCTCGGTCGCATACTCGGGAATATCGGCGATGCCGTATTTGCTTCTGATACTCTTTTTCATAAAGAAATCCGAAAAACAGTCGGTAGAAAACCGCTTACCGTAAATTTTCTTATTCGCTAAATAGTATCGCCTGATAGCCTTCTTTCCGTCCTGCGTTCCCGCCTCGACTTTCAGTTTCAACACCGAATACCCGTAAAGGTTATATTTATTCGTGTAATAGTTATGAAGCAACGAAAACAGCTTCTTTATAACGTACATGGTAAGAGTGTTATCGCCGCGATTGAAACGGTATCTTTGATACAAGTTTTCAAATCTGCCGGCAAAGAACTCGTAAAGCATTTCGGTCACAACGAACATAGGCATCGCAAGCTTTTTATCGCCGCTGTCGACGATAGTTACGATATCGCACAGTTCCCTTGCGTCGGCACCCCAACTTGCGGGGCGTTGCTCGTCGGTTATTACTTTCACGAACGGATAATTATCTACCGTAGCACTGTGTCGGACCATCTTCAACCAGTAATTGAATAAGTCGTTCTTCTGGTTGGTGGCGTCGTCCTTCTTTTTCTTCTCTATAAGCTCGAGATTGTTGCCGCGCTCTTTGCCTATTTCGGTCATAAGCACCACTCCGAACTCGAAGCTATCTGACAACGCATTTCCTTCGACGACCTTCCTACCGAGCCTTAAACTATCCATATCAAGTATATGCGAATGCCGAGAAAGTGCCCGTATAAGTCGATTATCACGTGAAATGAAGTCGTCGTCCCACAGCGGAAAGTTTCCGACTCCGCTTAAGGTACAGTCCGTTCTCACCGAGTAATTCGATAGAATAAGCGATGACTGCAAAACGTAAATAAAGTAAAGCTGAGCATAGTTTTCAACGACTTCCCAGACGTCCGTAAGTTTTAGTTTATCGTCGCAAACGGTACCGTAACGCAAATAATCGTACCCGAATATTCTTTGACAGCCCCCGGCTTTCAGCCAGCGGGCTTTTTTCTTTGCGACAAAGTTTCGGCAAGTCGCAAGCGTATATATCTCGTGATATTCCATAGCTCGTTTTATCTCGTTTTCAATATTTATCCACGGAAAGAACGGGAATTTAAGATCGTTTTCGAGAAGTTTCTCAAAAGCGACGTTACGAAAGATCATCTCCTGCGAAAGCGCCATATCGGTAACGGCGGTGGTCTTTTTCTTACCCATCGTTCCGCAGACCATATACACTATCGGTCTTTCGTTTATAAAGCCCCTGTTTCTTCGCTCGAATCTATATAGCCTTTTCACGGCTATATCTTTTCTCACTCTGCAAACTATCAGATACGCGGCTATCGCCCACGCCCAGACGGGAATAAACGTCACGGGCGCCGCCAGATCGACCGCCAGCTTATACACCTGCAAATATATCTTCACGAAGTCGAAAGAAACGCTGAAATACAGGTAATACGCCAGAAACTCGAGCGCGATCGTAAAGACGTTGAAGTAGAAAAGACATATACAAGCCCAGACGACAAAATACTTTTTCTCTCTCGCAAAAGTAAAGAGTTCAACGGCTCGCGTTTTGATCGGAATAAAGAACTTTGCAGTTATCTTTTTAAAGACTTTAAGCGGACGGCTGTCTTCGTCGTAATCGTTGTTTTGCCTTGATATGTACACTCTGAACACGATTATCCCCGTAAGTATCAACGGCACGACGGCAACGATAAAAAATCTCGCAAAAGCCGACAATGAATTTACTGTTTCCGTCACGAAGTCGGATAAGTTATCTTTATCTGCCAACAGCTTGGTAAATTCCCCGAACTTGGCGATGAACACTTCCCATTTAACGGGAAGGAAGACAGTCGCTTTGTAACGCGAAAGCTCCGTTACAGTAGGAACGATATCGTTAGGAATATCGAAGATATTAAGGAAGTAATACGCAAACGAAACGCCGAGATCCCGAGCGCCCTCGAAAAATCTTCCGAAGGCGCAAGGGAAAGCGAACGCAAGACATAATATCCCGACCGTGACTGCGCCGCAGATAATGTGCCGACAGTTGAATTTTTCATTCATAAGTAAACTCTCTTACCCGTAAATACGAGATAGCAAACAACGAGTACCGCGACGATTATCGCCGATACGTACATAACGCGTTTAAGTATCTTCATATCAGTAATCGTTTGAAACGGTAAAATAAAGGTCGCGGCTGACGAGTTTAACTGAATACACTTCTCCGTCGTCGACGATATGAGCGAGCATATTATTCACAATTCTTTTAAAATCGGCGATAACGAAGTTATTAAGATACGTAAACCACGACGGTGAAACGGGAATAAACAAAGTTTTCCCCGGTTCACGAACGTAGTTACACGAGATCTCAAAATACATAAGCGGAGTAACCCCGGGATAAAACTCGTCTATACTTCCGCCGAACTTCTCTCCGTTACTCGTTGCCGTCTTACTCTCCGGCAGCGCCCTGACGGCGGACACCTGTTGAGCGGGCACCTTTATCACGTACCCGTCGGGAATATCCAAAAGTCCCGATTCCGTAAGATCGAACTCGTAAACTTCCGTTTCGGGATCGTGAGAAATCACCTGACCGCCGCCATCAGCCGAGTTTGAACCGTCCGAAGCGTTACTTGCGACGGAGCTTGCCGAAACACCCGCCGAATCGCTTTCCGACGTCTTAACGCTCGTAACAGCCGACGAAACCGCGTCTTCTTTCTTCCGCTTGGTAGCCAGAACGGATATAAGCCCTAACGCGACAACGGCAGCAAAAAACAGCGCTATTACGGTTATTATTTTTCTATCGTTCATTTCGTTCATTTTTCTTCTCCTTTTCGTTTGAAATTTGTTGTTTTGCGTCGTCGATAAGACGACCTATGCCCTTACCCGCGGCACCCGCTGCCGAAGGAAGGAATTGTATTACGACCGCCGCCACGCACGCGACCAACAGCAATACGAGCACTACGCTCAAAGCCTTTTTTATTACGTCTTTAAGCATAGCCCAAAAATCGTCTAAACCGTTAGCTATATTATCGCCTATCGTATGCGTTACGTCGGGATCTTCGGGCGGCACGGTCTTGTTGTCGACCACGCCGAGATCGTAAGTTCTTCCCGCCGTTACGAATTTGAGACGCAATATCGTTTCTTCGTAAACGTTAGTATACTCGCTACGGGTATAATACTCCGAATACACGAGCGTGCGTTCAAACTCGGCGTATTGCAGTACCCAGTCGTACGACGAAACGAGCCGTCGTTTCGACTCATCTTCCCAATTGCCGTGATAGTCGTCGACTTGCTTTAAAAAATTACGCGTCGATAATATCCTATCCCATACGTAATGATAGCTGAACAGACCTTTAGGCGTGTTCTCGCCGTGCATCGTCTTATCGAGATACACGATATTATCGGGGTGATCGTAATAGTCGTAAGTCGTCCGACCTATCGAGTCGACTTGCATGACCGTAGTCTTATACGAAAACAACAGGTCGGCTTCCACGAGATCGTCTATGCGTTTATCCGTTTTAAAAGCGACGTAATAACCATCGCAATCTGTGGCGTAAGCGTAAACGCCGTTGGCGTATCTTATCTTGCCGTCGACCTTTCCCGTAACGGACACGACTTCCACGTCGTCGTACGTTATTCCGTTATCGCTCGTCGTCCATAGCCCTGCGACCTTGTACGAAACTTCCGTGATATCGTTTTCAGTCGTCTTGTCGCTCTTCGAGTCGTACCTGCCGTCGTAACGACGGAATATTGACGGGATATCGTAATACCTGATTCTATCCGATTTCACCCTGAACCCGACGACTTCGTACTTAAAAAACACGCCGTCGTAATCTACGATTTTAAGCCTGTAATTGACGTAACGGATACGCTCCGTCAACGGCGTAAGCTTACTTGATACCGTCGATACGTTGACGCTCGTTGCCACGACTTTATCTCCGCTCGGTTGATAAACGTAGACAAACAACTCTTTATCCTTACCTTCGGCGATAGTTATGACTGATAACGAATAATCGTTTTCACTCGCCTTAAAGCTTTGTTCGATGAACGAATCGTCTTTTTTAAGGTCGGATAATACTTGCGAATATTCTTCTTCAGCATAGATGTTTTTGGCGGTTAACGGGCATATACAGGCACTTATGACGAAAAGTGCCAGTAAAAACGTTAATACTTTTCGCATAATTGTCATCTCTCCTTTTAAGGGAAAATCGGACAGCCGAAAATGATTCCCGACCGCCCGAACCGCTCGTTACTTCTTGACCGTAATAGTCACGTAACGCATGTATTCAGCCATACCGAGCGCGCCGAATCGTGCGCCGCCGTTTAGCTTTACCATAATACGCGCATACTTCGCCGTAACGGGTACGGAAAGTTTCCCCGACGAGTCGAGCCCCGTCTGAGTCTTGTCGGAAATAAGCGTCTTGTTGGCGGTATAGTAATATACCGTGTACGTTAAAGGCGCGTCTTCCGTAAGCTCGACTTTAAGCCCTTCCGCGCCGATAAACGACGTGTACGCCGAAGTCTTACTCGTATCGTCTGCGTTTACCTCGCCGTTTGCCGTCAGAGAACCGACGGTAAACGATGTTCCGTTCAGCGTCTTATCCGTTTCGCCCTTGTTAAGGCTTACGATAAGCCCTATACCGACCGCTACGAGCAGTATCACGAGCACGATCATGATTACGTAAGTAAAATTGTCTTTCAAATTGAATTTCATCTCTCTTTCTCCTTTTTGTTATTTAAAACCCCACATTCTCGGGTGTAATAGTGATTATCCGTTCGGGTACGGCATCGTTATTTACCGTACCCGTTTTTTCGTTCCGACCTTTGGCAAAGTATCCGAGTACGAGCAGTAACAGCAGAACGACTATAACGATAGTGAGTTTCCCGCTCTTACGCTTACTTGAATATCTACCGCTCATCAAAACCCGTACACGGTATCACTCAAACTTAATCCCGTAACCCCAAAGGTCGTCGGATCGATATACACGTTAATATCCGTTGTATAATCGGAATATGCGCCGTGCGCCGTGACGCGGATAATGAATATCTCTTCGTTGTTTTGAGCCATCTCCGCAACCAACTCTCTGTAATCCGTCAGATCTTCCGCCCCGAGAAGCGTGAAGTTGTCAAAGAACGAAGAATTGAGCCTGAAATCGTTGGTACTCCACTTCGGGTTCGATCCGAAATCGGAAGTTCCCGCAAGCGTAGTTACGACTTCGTAACCGCGACTACCGCCAGAACACAAATCCGCTTCTTCAAGCATTACCCTTATCGCGTCAAGCCAGATGATCCTGTACGAATACGTGAACGTGTCTTCCGCGGTATGCGTTCCTATGACCGGGGTAAAATTCATGTTTGAAAAGTTGACAATATTGCTTTTCAGATTCATCGTTATATTATTGTTTGAATCTGCCGTAGCCGCAACGTTTGCAAGCATCTGAAGTTTAAACGACTGCGTTCCGACTATTCTTCCGTACCAGTCGACGGTAGCTGTAGCGGATACGGAAGGATTGTCCCTTGAAGTTACGGTCACGATTATCTGTTCGCCGAACGCCTGACCTTTGGAAGTAAGTTTTGCGGTCAACGCACCGTCGCTCGTAGGCGTTACTGTCACGTAATCGGTAACTGTCTTGCCCTGTGCCCATGCGGAAGAAGAGTCCTTCCAACCGACGGACCAATCTACGGCTTTGTTATGCGCGTAGTCGGGATTGACGGTTGCGGTCAACGTGTAATACTTCTGACCGTTTTCCGTTTCCATATCCGACGGCGCGGCAAAGAGCGCTATCGGGGACTTGGCGTCTTGGTCAGGCGTTACGACCATCGTGCCGTTTCCGTCGGAGAAAAACTTTTCCACCTTAGGCTTTACGGTAAAGTACGCCCCGAGCGTTACTCCGAAAAGGATCGCTACCGCCGATATGATCGAACTTATCTTTATGATTTTTTTGGTTTTGCTATTCATCCGTGTATCTCCTTTTTTGTTGATTTTTGTGCGTTAATCGACTTATACGCCGACTTCTTGCTTTTTACGCGTTTCTCATAAGCATGCCGAGCAGATCTTTATCGGATTTTCTCGCAGGCTTGATCGCGCATTCGTATTCGGTGCCGTCTTCGTCGTAGCTTACTACCGCGTAAGTCATACCGGAGTTGACTTTTCCCGTCTTTTCGTCCTTGATCTCCCAAGGCTTGGTCACAAGCTGAGCTGCGTTGCCGCCGTTGAATACGATCTCAAGTACGGTATAGCCGCCGATATCGTGGGGCTGTACGCCTACTTTTACTTCGACGCCGCGAAGTTCCCCTTTGATGAAGTACGTAAAATACGATTTGCCGTTCTTTTCGTAAGTTTCTCTTTCTACCATGATGTTTTTCTGTTCGTTCATTTTATATTTCTCCTTTTTTTATTATTTTTTCTTGCCTCTGCTCTGAGAGATCTCTCTTGCTTCGGATACCGTCTTGCCTTCTCCGAGCGCTTTCTTGAATTTGTAGATGCCGCTGTGATCGGACTGACACTGCAGATACCCCGATCTCATTCCGGCTTCGTAGTCGGTAAGCTCTTTCCCTTCCTTAGGACCGTGCTGATGTACTTTACTACGCCTTTCTTCGGCGTAACTCTTTGCGCGCTTGGAAGGAACCGCCCACCTGCGTTTGTTGTAGTTGGTGCTTTTCTTTTCCGCCATTTCTTTTCTCCTTACTTTTTTCGCCCGTAACTCGTATAGCTCAGTGCCCGTAATTGCCGATAGCTAAGCGTAATTTTGATATTCAGTTGTTGATGTATATAACCGACCGAAGCTTTCTTTTGAACAGCTCGTCCATGCGACTTTTGCGTAGGTGGCCACCATTTATCTTGCAAGACGCATCTCAGTCGTTCTTATCGCGCTTCGGTTAATTATCAGTGGTGATTAG
>CACXHH010000180.1 GCA_902767455.1 uncultured Eubacteriales bacterium | reverse complement strand
GTTTTCTCAATGCTTCAAAGAAGGAACATTGGTAGAAACCGAAGACGGCTTGAAACCGATAGAAGATATCAAAGTCGGCGATAAAGTGCTTGCCTATGACGAAAAGACCGGTGAACAAGCATACAAGGAAGTAGTGCGACTTTTCAAAAACGAAACGAAAGAGTGGTACCACGTTCACGTGAACGGAGAAGAAATCGTCTGCACGGGCGGACACCCGTTCTATATCGTCGGCATAGGATTCATGCCTGCCAAAATGATAAAACCTTTTGATAAAGTATTGCTTTCCAACGGAAACTGTGTTAAAATAGACAAAATCGAAATTGAGCGTCTTTCTTCACCTGAAACCACCTACAACTTCGAAGTTGAAGATTTCCATACCTATTATGTAACAGACGGTAAAGTGCTGGTGCATAATAGATGTAAATTAGGAAGGCATATGGAAAGAGCAGGCAAACATTTAAATTCTTCCGAGGATGCTCATCATTTATATCCCCAAAAATTTGCTAAAAAGTTTTTGAAAATAGGGATAAAAGTAGACGATGCGGTAAATGGCATAGCTATGGACCATGCTAAACATATAGCAGGAGCTCAAGCCTATAACAAGTTATGGGCACAAGTGATAGATTCTTTAACGAATCCGTCAATGGCTGAAATGTATATGAAGCAATTTATGGAAACAGCATACGGTATTGTTTTATAGGAGAATAAGGACGATGAATAATTCGAAATTTATTCCCTTTTGGGACGAACGTAAAAATTTTTACAAGCTTTTCCAAGATGGTAAAAATTTTTGCATAACAAAAGATGATGAAACCATTTTTGAAAGCAGTTTGCTAAAGTTAAAAACAATTGAAGAATATCCCGTGCGTCCGTTTATAATAGGACAAAAACTTTTTTTGTTCAATTACGACAGGGGATTAGAGATGCATAAATTGGACGGTTCCGAAAAAATATTTTTCGACGTACGAGCCATACAGCTTGCGGTGTTTGCAGAATCAAAGTTATTTCTTAAAAAGATTACAAATTTAGTAACTATAGACGTCGATAGAAATGAAATCTTAAATAAAATCTACTCTTCCGAATCGTTTTGGATTGATATCGTCGGAGCAAGCAACTATTTATTGTTTTATCGTTTTAAGCGGAACAAGAGTTACTTATACGATGTAAAAACAAAAGAGTTTTCGGAGTTGCCTAATTTCAATACAAAACTTGAAATTATAACTCGGATTATAAAAGTCGATAAAAAACTTATCGTCTTTTATGCCGCGGCTAATGAACTTGAAAATCCCATTGGTGTATATATTTACAATTTGCAAGATCAAAAAGGTTCGTTTTATGCTGCGTTAGACTCTTTTTACGCCGGAGGAAATAAATATTTGGATTTGTTAGATTTTTCGTTTAACGATGTCCAAGAGAAAGTTACTACATTCATAGACTGTAGATCGAACTATATTAACTATTTAAATTTTATTTTACAAAAATTCGGAATATTTGCGATGATTTATTATTGCCATGATAAAAAACTGGAAGAGTTAAAAGATTCAAGCGTTGTGAAAGAGATCAAAAAAGTCATTGCCTATTTCAAAAGTAAAATGGAACGTTATCCTGCATACAACAGGGATTTTAATTTGTTGTGTGAAGAATTGCAAAAAGCCGAAGGACAATTAAAAAAACTGCTTAAATGATCAAAATATGTCAATGTTTATTAAGGAGTGATATTTGATTCGTTATAACCTTATGATTTCAACGTAATTTAACGCTACAACGACAGAACCGACGCGATATACCACGTCGGTTTTTTTTGTGCCTTTTTTTGCGTTTTTTTATAGATATTTATTCTTCCTTTTTCACTTCGGAGAGTTTGCCCGCGTCCATCTTATAAACTTTGTCCGCAAAGGTGAGCGTATCCTTTTCGTGCGTTACGATAAGCACGGCGGCGCCTTGGTCGGCGACCGAGCGCAAAAGCTTTAAGACGGCGAGCGTGTTTTCGTCGTCGAGATCGCCCGTAGGCTCGTCGGCAAGCACGAACGAAGGCTTGTTTACGAGCGCCCTCGCGATAGCCATACGGCGAAGCTCCCCGCCCGAAAGTTCGTTCGGGTATTCGTCTTTAAGACTACCTATCCCGACGGCTTTTAAAAGCTCGTCGGCGCGCTCTTTGATTTCTTCGGAAACGCTTCCGTACATCTCGGCGGGCAAAAGCACGTTTTCGTAAACGGTAAGGCTTTTAAGCCCCGTCTGCCCTTGCGGAATAACGCCCACCGACTTATTTCTTAACTTCGAGCGAACGTCGTCGTCAAATGAATACACGTCTTCGCCGTCGTAAAAGACTTTTCCTGAAGTCGGCGTAAGAAGCCCCGAAAGCATATTCAAAAGCGTGGTCTTACCGCTTCCCGAACGCCCTACGACAGCCGTCACCGTTCCGTTTTCGAGCAGAAGGTCTGTTTCTTCGACGGCGTAAAAGCTGTTGGTGTTTTTCCCGTTACGGATAAAAGTTTTAGATATATTTTCGGCTTTTAACGGCATATCAAGCGTCCTCCCGAAGCATAAGTCCCGCGTCCGAACGGTTTAAACGGGCTACGGCAAACAGCGCCGAAACGGCGCCCGCAACGAGCGTAGCCGCTATCGCGCCGAGAACGGTCAACGCTATCGCCCAAAAGCTCGGGAGCAAATACGGAAGCGAGAGCGCGGATTTTATAAGCGAAGTGAGCGGGAAAGTCACTATCGCCGAGAAAATAACGCCCGTCACCGCGCCTATCGCGGTCACGGCGAAAATTTCGGTAAGAAGCAATTTTGCGTTCATCGAAGACGAAGCGCCCATCGCGCGAAGCACGGCGAATTCCTTCATTCTTTCGTTACAGACCATCACGAACGAAACGACTATGAGCGCCGCCGCAAGCAGCCACACGACCGCGACCATTGCGCCTATCGCGCCCGCAACGTTGTTGAGCCCGCTCGCCACTCCCGAAACGTAGCTTTGAGCGGTGGTCGCTTTAACGCCTTTTCTGCCGTTTATCTTGCCTGCGACCGACTGCGCGTCGAACCCGTCGGCGACCTTGATCATCGCCGCTGAAACGGAAGTAGAAACATCGTAGCCTTCGGTCAGATGTTCGAGTATAACCGCGTTTTCAGCCATTTGCCGTATAGTTTCTATAGTGGTGTAAACGGCGGTGTCGAGCCCCGTGCCCGTTTTGTCGAGCCGGGCTACGATTTTACATTTCACATTATAAAACTGAAGCGTCATCGACGAATTGAGCGTTATATCCGCCCCGACGATTATATCGCCGTCGCCCAAACTTTCGGAATATCTTTCGCGTATCCACGGCTGAACGGTGAAATCCGTTTCGGGGTCGAAGCCTATTATCTGGAGTTTGGAAGAACAGCAGCTCGCCGTGACCGACGCGAGATAAAACTGCGTGGAAACCTTTTCTATGCCTTCCACGCCGCTTAAAGCTCTGTTCAACTGCGCTTCGGTGATATAGTAGTTGCCCGTGATGCCTTGCAACAGGATATCGTCGAACGAGCCAGAAGTACGCGCTTCGCTCGGCACGACCATAACGTCGGCGCCAAGCCGTTCGCCGTAACTTTTCAGCCCGTTGTTAAGACTTAAAACGACTATCGATCCCGCGAAAACGGTGAACGCGGCAAGCGCCGCAAGCAATATCATCGCAAGCGTTCTGTACGGCTTTTTTATTAAGTTTTTGCGCGCGAGTGCAAAAATAAATTTCATTTTGACTTTCTCTTTTTATTGAGATAAAACACGAGATCGATAACCGAAAACGCCGTCGCGAACGCCGAAAAAATGATCGCGCACGGGCGCATTACGGCGTTACAGCGCATATTCGGCATCGAACAGGTGTTTATAAGCGTTCCCGGAATAAGCATAGCAAGTATCGCGAGAGCGCAAACGGCTATATCGAGCCCCGGTTTAACGCCGTAATCACGAATAATCAGGTGCGCGACGGAAAGCAAAAGCATTACGCCCGTCACGCCCTTCAAGGCGTTTTCAGCCCAGTGGCACGACATATACGCGCCGCTATCCGTCTGCCCGCAAGCCTTACAGAAGGTGAAAGTTCCGACGAAAAACGCGAGCGAAGTCAACAGCAGCGTAAAATCTGAAACGTTGAATACAAAATATCTGTTTTTCATATTTTCCTTTAAAAAAAGAGCAGTTTCGTTACGACCGCTCCTTACGTTAAAAATTGCGTTTAATCGACTTATACGCGGGTTTTTACGCCACCGCGTACCAACGGATATAGTAGACGATAAACGCCGCTATAAATAAAAGCGAAGCGATTGAAACGTAAAAGAGAATATCGCCCGCGTAAGGCTTTAAACTCTTTATTCCGAAAGATATAAGAACGGGTTTTGCGTTACTGACGACGTGAACGGCTATCGTAACGACGAGCGCTATCTGCGTTATCAGAGAGAAGACGTCGAATTCGGGGAGTCTGTCTTTTACGCCCGTTCCGAAGATTATAAAGTGGAACGCGAGCAGTATCATCACGGCGAATCCGCTTATACGCCTTGCCCAGAACAGCAAATTGTGTTTAAAATACGGCGCGCCCGAACGCTTCGTCGCGATAAGCGTTTTAACGGTGGTGATAACGCCTATCACCGTATGCGCGGCGACGAGAGTTAAAGCCGCTCTAGCCATAATCTTCATCGACCGGCTTCCTACGCCTATAAGCTGAAAGGAAGCGAAAATTGCGTGAACGAGAAAGGTGACGAGTATCAGAACGGTCAGAATTGCGTTAAGTTTTCTCACTTTGCGATCCTTTGACGCGGACGTATCTCAATCCGTCGACGTCGGTTTTAAGATTATATACGTCTGCGATATCGGCAGACATAATTACCGCGTCGATAAGACCGAGCTCGGCTTTTGAAAGGACGAGAATAACGTTTTCTTCGCGTATACTCATCTGCTTGACGAACAGCCTTTTCGAATACCTGTCCGCAAGCTCGGCGCCGCGAGCGTCGCCCGAAACGGTAAGACAGCTTATCTTGTCGGAAAGCGGGTCGTAATCGCGTTCCGAAAAAAAGTCGTCCCACACGTCGATAGACGTCGGGTGCCGTTTTTCGTTTATCATAATAACGAACTCGCCCGAAGGTTTTTCGGGTAAGATATACGTCGCGCCCGTTTCGGCTTCTTCGTCGGCAGGGGTAAATATCTTAAAATAAATCGCCGAAGGAAGCCCTATGGTCAGCGCGATAATAAGAGCCGTTACGATAAAATGAATAGCGTACTTTTTCATATTATAAGCTGATAATCAAATTATAGGCTCACTTTTTGGCTTTGTCAAGCGCATTTTGCACGGCGTCGATAAATTCGTTGTACGAAGTGGTGGCGCCGGTTGCGACGTCGACGAGCTCCTGATTTTTAAGATCGTTGTTTTTAACTATCGCTTCGGAAAGCGCCGCGTTTACCCTGTAAACGTTGTAAGCGGTGTTGCGCTCGTCCTTTTCGAGAGTATCTATATACGCTCTGTCCTTTTCTACGCCGTCGCTGTCAAAGGTCTTGAAAACGCACTCGACTATCTTGTTATCTTTTATGGTGATAGTGACTTCGCCGTGTCCCGCGACGTGGTTTCCGAAGTAGTCTTTGCTTACTCCCACGTAAGTTCCGTCGTTGTATTCGCCGTCGAGCCCGCCGCCCGCGCCGCACGCAGAAAGCGAAAGCGCGACTATAAGAACGGCGACTATCGAGAACAATAATTTCCTTG
>CACXHH010000179.1 GCA_902767455.1 uncultured Eubacteriales bacterium | reverse complement strand
TTATACTGTACGTCAATTTCGGCACGTCGGTGTTTATTCCCGAACTGTCCCCGACGGCAATAACTTTTACGGTGCTCGGCATAGCGGCGCCGATCATAGTGGCGTTCGTTCCGTTTAAGATATGTTACGTCGCGCTGTACGCAATACACCTTTTGTCGTGCCTGTTCTATCTTGCGTCGCAAGCTTCGTTTATCGCAAACGTCTTCGTTGCCATCGACGGAAACACCTTCCCGTTTGCCTTTTATGCAATAGTAGCTCTCACGCTCGGAAGCGCCGTTTTGTCGCTCGTTGCGATGAAGTTCGTCAAGGAGTCGGGCGAAAACGAAGAAAGCTCAGACAGATCGATAGATAAGGAGAGTGAACTCGCATGAATAAATTTCTTTCTCTTTTTAAATACGGTTTGATAAAGACGCTTACCGTAGTATTCGTAACGCTGCTTTGTACGCTTATCGTCGGAAACGAAATAGCCGGCGCTTACGCAAACCCCATCAACCGCGCGCTCAACGTGACGACGTTCAGAGTTGAAAAGAACGAAGACGACGACACCGATACCGTGTATTTTCCGAGCGCGTATTCCGAAAACACCTTCGACGCGGACGGAAACCCCGTCTATTCGACCGAAGGCGTCAACAGGCTCGTCGCCGACGCAGAAGCGGCGTGTATGAATATCGAAGCCGAAGGTATAGTCTTACTCAAAAACGACGGCGGCGCGCTTCCGCTTTCCGCTGGCGCAAAAGTAAGTCTTTTCGGGCAGGGCTCCGTAGTGTTCAATTACAGCTCGTCCGGCTCTTCCGCCGCTTCCACGAGCGGTTACGCTAACCTTAAAACGGCTATGGAGAGCGAAAACTTCTCCGTCAATCAGGACCTTTGGAACTTTTACGCCGACGGCGCGGGGAAATCTTATCTGCGTAACAACACTAAAATCAACGAAGCGCCCTGGTCGCTTGTAAACGGCGCGGCGTCGAGCTTTTCTTCTTTCGGTGACGCGGCTATCGTGGTCGTGTCCAGAAACAGCGGCGAAGGTATGGACGTTCCCACCGTCGGAACTGACGGCGCGGGCGGAAACTATCTCGCGCTATCTTCAAACGAAATCGATACGCTCAAAGCGCTCACGCAGTTGAAAAACGGCGGCACGTTCAAAAAGATAGTCGTTATTCTCAATTCGGCTAACCCTATCCAACTCGATTTTCTCAACGCCGAAGGTATTTCGGTAGACGCGTGCATGTGGGTAGGCAACGTAGGCAAGACGGGTATTTACGCTGTTGCCCAAGCGCTTTCGGGCAAAGTCGTCCCTTCGGGCAAGCTTTCCGACACTTACGTCAACGACAACTTCTCTTCTCCCGCGATGGCGTCCTGGATGCTCAACGATAACGGAAGATTTTCCGCTAAATACACAAATTATTCGAGCTATTCGCTCAACGGAACGCAGTATAACTACGGCGTTTACGTCGAAGGTATTTACGTTGGCTACCGTTATTACGAAACGAGATACGAAGACGTCGTTCTCGGTACGGCAAACGTCGGAGAATACGATTACGCTTCCGTGGTGTCCTATCCTTTCGGACACGGTTTGAGCTATACGCAATTCGATTACGGCGATTTCCGCGTGACCGAAACGGATAAAACTTACGAAGTGAGCGTTACCGTCACCAACGTCGGCGACAAGTACGACGGCAAAGAAGTCGTAGAAGTCTATATTCAGAAGCCTTACGATAAGGCTACGGGCTTGGAAGTCGCGTCGGTCGAACTTGCGGGCTTTGCCAAGACGGGCGTTCTCGCTAAAAACGGCGGTAAAGAAACGGTCACGATAAGCGTCTCAAAAGATCAATTCGCTTCTTACGACGTCAATGCGGCGCTCGGCAAGGGCGGCTACGTTTTTGAACGCGGCGACAGATTTATCGCCGTCGGTCACGACGCACACGACGCGCTCAACAATATTCTCGCCTACAAAAAGGACGCGGGAACGAGCGTGAACGTTTCGGCTATGACGGCGAACGGCAATTCGGGATTCGTTGCGAAGTATTCGCTTTCCGCTCGCGACGAAACGAGTTGTTCGCTCTCAAAAGAAACGGGCAACAAGATTAACAATCAGCTTGATTTTGCGGATATAAACCGCAATTCTCACGCGGGCGACAATTCAGTCACTTACCTGTCGCGTTCGGACTGGACGGGCACGTGGCCTAAAAACGCGGTAGTTCTTCGCCTTACAGACGAGATGGCCGCCGACCTTGCGATACATAAAGACCTTCCTACCGAAACGGACGAAAAGATGCCCGAATACGGCAAGGAAAGCGGTTTATCGCTCGTCATGCTTCGCTCGTCCGACGAAACGCCTATCGCTTACGACGACGAAGTATGGGATACTTTTCTTGATCAGATGACTTTCGAGCAGCAGTCCGTTCTCCTTGCCAACGCCGCTTTCGGTACGGTCGCTTTCGGCGCGCCGTTCAATAAACCGGCTACCAAGGATAACGACGGGCCTACGGGCGTCGTAGGCTCGAAAACGGGTATTTCCTTCCCGTGCGAAGGGATATGGGCTTCGTCTTTCAATCTCGAACTCATAGAAGAAGTGGGCGAACTTCTGGCGGAAGACGCGTTGTATAACGGTTTTTGCTGTCTGTACGCTACGGGTATGAATATCCATCGCGTTCCATACGGCGGCAGGGCTCACGAATATTTCTCCGAAGATCCCTTCCTGACGGGAGCGGCTGTAAGCGTAGAAGTCAAGGGTATCCAAAGTAAGGGCGTTATTTCTACGCTTAAACACTACGCTTTCAACGACGAAGAAGACCAGCGCGGCGGCGTCTGCGTGTGGCTTAACGAACAGGAAGCCAGAGAGATCATGTTGAAGCCTTTCGAGATGGCGATGCGTCCTTCTATGGGCAACGCGCACGGGATAATGACCTCTTTCAACCGCGCGGGCTGCATCTGGACGAGCGCAAGCCCCGAACTTATGATCAATATCGCACGTATCGAATGGGATTTCGACGGTTATTCGATAACCGATATGGCTGAATCGTTCAAATACTATATGACTTACGACGACGGTATTATGAACGGAACGGATACCTATCTCGCCGCAGGTGACGAGTATTCGCTCGCCGATTACGCTTACAGCTTGCCTTTCCGTCTGAGAATGAGAGATTCGAGCCACAGAGTGCTTTATACCATAGCTAACTTCAGCGCGGCGATGAACGGCTTGTCGGCTTCTTCAAAGGTCGTGAACGTAACGCCGTGGTGGCAACTCATGCTCTATATCGGTATCAGCGTGTTTGCGGTCCTTGCCGCGGCGTCGGTGTGCTTGTGGGTGCTTTACTACGTTGTTAAAATGAAAAACAAAGGCAATAAGGAGATATGATAATGAAAAATTCGATGCTTTTCAAAAGGCTTGCCGTCTTTGCTTTTGCCGTAGCGTTCGCGCTTTCGCTGACGTTTGCCGTCAGCCCTTCGATAGCTTCGGCAGCTTCCGCGTCTATCGATATGCCTAAAATAAGCGGCATCACCGATTCGACGAAAACAAGCTATAAAGATTCGCTTTTCTTCGTCGGCGAATACGAGTATGCCGAGCAGAACTATACGCTCAATTACCGTTACTATATGCCCGAAGACATGAGCGAAAAAGTTCCGCTCGTCATCTTCCTGCACGGAAGGGGCGAACGCGGCTTTGATAACGATTCGCAGCTCAATAACGCCATTTTGCGCCCGTTTATCGAAAACGAGAACAGTAAGTTCTATAAGGCGATGGTCATCGCTCCGCAGTGCCCCGTGAAGGAATATAACAACGGTTGGGTAGAACTGTTTTCGGACGACGAATCGGCAAACAGCCTTGCTTACGCCAACTATTCGGTCGACGCAATTTCCGAGTCGGTGGAGTGCAAAGCGATAATCGCGCTTATCAAAAAGACTTGCTCGCAGTATAACGTGGATTCTGACAGAGTTTACCTTATAGGTCTTTCGCAAGGCGCCGTCGCCACGTGGGATCTTTTGGCTCGCCATAGCGACGTTTTCGCCGCGGCAGTGCCGATTTCGGGCGTTGGCGATACGTCTAAGGCAAGTATTTACGCCGATATCCCCATTTACGCCTTCCACGGCGACGCCGATACGACCGTGCCTTACGCCACCGCTACCCCGAAAATGTACGAAGCGGTAAACGCGCTCGGAAAAAACAATATGCAATTCGTTACCTATCATAACGGCCCGCACGCTATTTGGGAAGCCGCGATCGTCTTTAAAGGAAACGGCGAACTGCCCGCTCTTGAAGACTGGCTGTTTTCTCAGACGAGGGCGTCCAAATCCGCTCAACCCGAAGAAAAGGGGTGTTCGGGCACGGTTCCCGCAAGCGCTTTGGCAATAGGGATGTTTGCGATGACCATATGCGCCGTTTTCGTAAAAAGACGCGCTATAGGTTGATTATCGCGTAAATTCTTTTAAAAAAATTTGGTCGAAAGCTTTCTTCATAAAAAGACGAGCGCTTTCGACCTTTTTTTTCGTGACAACGGATTATCAGTTTATTCCGACAAACCGTAATCGCTGATCGAGCTGACGATAAAAACAATTCGTGGTCTTTCGGGTTCAAGTATATTTCCCTTTCTTAACGAGAAACGCTTGCTGCCGTCCGTCGGCAGAATTACGATTTCAGTGATATCCGCCGAGCGCTTACCGAAATCTACGAACGTATAGTTGAATAAACGATAGCAAAAATATAAGATACATTGATTTTATGTCAAAAAATGCAGATGTTCGTCTTGCGAAAAAGTTTTTACACTTGAAGATAAGCCTATGGATATATGAAAACTGATTGTAAATGTATATTTAAAAAAGATTTAGCCCAAAAATCATATTTATAAAAAATGAAAAAAAAAAGCGTTATATAAGTAAAAATTATATGAAAAAAAAGAT
>CACXHH010000178.1 GCA_902767455.1 uncultured Eubacteriales bacterium | reverse complement strand
GTTCGATGATGACGTCTGCAAAGGTAGGTCCGTTCTGATTGGAGATTATCGCCACCTTACCGCTCTCGTTGCGGAGAACGGGGATTGCGTGTATAAGCCAACCGTCGATAAGCATCAAAGCCGTACCGTCCTGAACGTAGAAATCGAAAGTATGAGTGTTGTAACCCGTTTCGCCGAAATAGTCGTCCATGCCGTTGTTGAGCATCTGGAAGTTTCCGTCGTAATAGTAACCGAAGGACGAAACGAGCTCCTGCCCCCATTCGTAGTGCGCCGCGTAAAGACCGTCTAACTTGTCGGAATCGGCTTTCTGATTGAGTATCATGCCCGCAAGCCCCGTCCATATCTGATTGTTATGACCTTCCGGCCACCTCCACGTTTCCTTATATTGGATATGGAAGTCCGTGTAGGTTTTCTTCGTCTGTATCCAGGCGAAGTTTTCACCGCTTTGAGATACGTCGAAAGTGATGGAAGAACTTCCGTCAAGCGTGACGTTACCCGATTTGACTTCCCAGTTATCCGACGAGAAAGTCAGGTTTTCGGCTTCGGCGTGGGCTTTTTCGGTAGTAAAACTACCTATCGCCATTGCCAAAGCGAGCGCAAATACGACGGCGAGCGTCGCAACGATGTTGAATTTTTTCATTACATTTTCTCCTTTTTTTGATTTTTTTTACTCCTTGTCGGGAGTATTTTTTCTCTTTATAAAAGCTGTCGCCGCCGCTAAACAGAACAAGCTCGACAGCGCCGCCGCCCCTGCCGTTCCGTTACAACCGCCCTGCTCGGCGGGCGTTTGGCTCGCCGCCGACTGAGCGGAAGACTTCTCCGCCGATTGAGTTTCGGACGAAGGTTGACTCGACGATGAAGACTGACCGGGATCTTCGTCTACGGGCTTGATTTGCGGCTCGAACACGACTGCGTTCTTATAGTCGTAACCGCCGTGAAGAGTGAGCGCGTCGCGATTTGAATAGACTTCTATCTGAGCTACCGAAACGAAGTTGCTCGATCCGCCCGACATACCGATAAGTCTTATCGCTTTACCCGCAATCGGCTCGAAATCGAAGGTGTATATCTCGCAGTTCTGACCGAAATCGGCTCTCGTATCCGAAACGGGGTAGTTGACGGGAGATACGAGCGTTACGTCCTTCCAACCGCTATTCGTCTGCACCTGAACTTTCACGTCGCCGTCGGCAAACCAACCGCCGTCGAACCACGTTTCGCCTTCCTGAAAGACGAGACGGGAAAAAGTCAGCTCTTCGGTAAAGGTGTAACCCATATAGAAGTAGCCCCTGCCCGAACCGTTATACGAGTCGTATTGAAGCGGGCCTACGCCCGAAACGCCTACTTCGTAGACCTTTTCGTTTCTGACGACGTTAAGGTCGCGATTGCCGCCGCCCGTCGGGTGCATTACCGAACAAAGGATATTTCCGACTAACGCAAGATTGTAGTTTGCGCAATAAGCTTCCTTGCCGATATCGATTTTAATATAGTCTATCGAATGCCATTTGCCTTCGGTGAGCGAAGTTATTTTGAGAGTATGCCAACCGTAGCTCGTTTCGTAAGAGCCAAGAAGCGCTTTATAGGTGTCGGCGCTTGCTTTGAGCGAAAGCGTTTCGATGGCGACGCCGTCGATTTCAACGCTTATCTCGCCGCCTTCGGGGCCTTTATAACCGTAAATTTCAAGGTAGTCGCCTTTGTAGCGATATTCGCCCGTGGCGCTTGCCGAATACGTGCCCGTTTCCCACACGCGGGAAGCCTGTTCGTTAGCAACGAGCGTGAAGCCGTTCCACGACCAGCCTTCGGCGTCCGTTTCGACGCTCTTTAAATAGCGCGTTGCGGTTGCCGCCGAGACGGTAGCGGGCTTATTCCAAGCGGATATGCCCACGATGCAGCATACGATAACCGCCGCTACGGCAAATATAAACTTCTTTAAATTTTCAATTAAAGTCATATCACGCCTCCAAACCGTATATTTCGAGTTCCCCGCAGGAAATTATCTTGGCGTTTCCGCCGCCGTCGCCGATAAGCCTTACGCCGTCGACTTCCGTTTCGTTGAGAGTAAAGACATAAGTTTCACCCGCCGCGCCGAACGCCGACAGGTTGTTCGACGTAGGATACGCGGGCGACACGCTGCTTTCCGCCGTCTGCCATACGCCGTTTCTCAATACTTCGACGCGGATATTTCCGTTAGCGAACCAGCCGCCGTCGCTTCCCCAATGCCCGCCTTCGTTGAAGACGAGTTTGCCGATATTTATCGACTTTTCAAAGGTGTAACCGACGTAATCTTCGTAATCTTTGGCTATGAATGCCCCATTGTTTCTTCCAAGGAAGGAATCGTACTGCCTTGAAGAGTGGTCGCCGTTATGGTAGTAAACGCCGTCGCATATAACGGCGATGCTTCCGCTTCCCGAACCTTCACCGAGCGGAACGGGTACCGAACAGATCGGGGTGGAAATGCCTATTCTCGCAAGATTGACGTCGGGATCGGCGAAGTATTCTTCTTCGGTCGCGACGACTTCTATGCAGTCGATACTGTGCCATTTGCCGTCTTCGAGAGCGGTTATCTTCATAACGTGCGAGCCTTCGCCGAGATTTCTCAATTTTCTTATCTTCTGACCGTAAGCCACCGTGAAATACTTGCCGTTTACGAAAACTTCTTCGGCTTCGAGAGTGTAGTTGCCGTAATCTTTTCCGTCGACGGTTATATTGAAGCTTCCGCCGCCTACGGAAGTCGCCGCAACGAGCGCTACCGCGTCGCCGTCGAAAGTTACGGTCGCGTAGTCGCCTTTTTTGGTCGTGCAATACCCTACTTTACCGCCAAAGCCGGGGTTATAGAATTTCTGCATGCCCGAAAAACTCCAACAATCCGCGGTGACGGGTATCTTTTTAGAGTACCTGTTCATTTCGGTCTTGGGCGTGAAAGCGCCGTCTTTTACGACGTAGCCGTCGTCGGTGACGCTTCCGCCCGCCGCGGTGATTATAACTTCGGCTTGAAGCTGAACTCTTTCGACGAGTTTATCTATCTTATTGCTCGCAAGCCCCGGGCGGTTGGTGTTGAGATAGACGTCGCCCGAAGCGTTTTTAAGGTCTGCGGGAAGATCGTCGTAACCTATCTGCGTTCCTATAATGACGCCCGCGGTCGCGGCGTTACAGTCGTTATCGAAGCCTGCGAGAACGGCTATTTCGACCGTTCCCTTATAGTCGTTGTGTCCGTAGAAGAGCGACATCAGAGTCATAGCGAAGTTGACTTTGCAATCGAGCGTATCGCCGTTATAGTATTTGAGATACAGCTCGCGCCTTGCCGAACGCCAGTCGCGCGGGTACTTATTATAAGATTCTTTTACCGCGTCGTAAACTTTCGCGGCTTCGGAAGTATCGTCGAAATAACTTCTGACCTGCTCCATACTCACGTAGATATCGTCGCAAACGAAGGCGTTGGAACAGAGCATTGCGTAGAACGCCGAATTGTCGAGAACGGCTCCGTCGCCTACCGCCGCCATCCACCATTTCGTCCTTTGATAGCAGTTTTCGAGCATTGCGGGAGTGACTAACCCGAATATCTCGCACTCTATCTGCGCGTCGATGGCTTCGTAACTTTTATTGTAGCCGCGCATGCCCGTATACGGCGGAAGTATTCCGCCCGTCATAAGCGAATAGGCTTCCAGGTTTCCTACCCAGATATGCGATTGAAGATGATAAAGCCACTCTTCGGGCATATCGGCGTAAGTGATATCGTTTGCGCCGTAGACTTCCATCATGTGCAGGAAGACGTATTCGTTGCTCGTGTCGTCGTCCGTGCTGAAAGCGCTTCCCGTCACCCAATCGACGGAAGTTGCGGGGTTGGGTGAAGCGATATAGTTGAATTCGGTGGGAAGCCCCGTAAAGTTGCCCCAGAATTCGCCGTACCAGCCGCCTTTTACTTTGTTTACGTAGTCGGCTTTCGTCACAGTCACCTGCTCGGCGCTTACCGTTGGCGAGTCAAACCGCAAGGTGGCAAACGCAAGCGCGAGCGACAAAACGCAGGCAAGCATAAGCGACAGCGCGGCTTTACTTTTTAGTGTTTTCATAAGCCTTTATCTCCTTTTTTTAATTTTTATAATGATTTGCGTCTTAAATCGATGAAGTCGTCGGCAAGACTATCGAGCGATACCTTTTCGTAGCCTTTAAGATAGGTTATCACGGTATCGTTGAAAGGCGCGTACCACTTCTTATCGATATTATTAAGCCCGACGTTCGCGCCGACTATGCTTCCGACGGTCGCGGCGGTGCAGTCGTTGTCGAGCCCTATAGCGACGGCGTTTGCTATCGACAGGGTAAAATCGTTATTTCCGAGCATTATCGCAAAAGTTATCGCGCACATATTGTTATTCGTATGTACGGTGTGCATGCCGCCAAATCTTTCGTCGAGAAGCTTTCTCGCGTGAAGATAGTCGATGAGCTTTCCTTCAAAAGAGAACGCCCATTCAAGGTCTTTATATAATCTGCTTCCCTTCGGAACGCATTTTGAAGCGACTTTCAACGCGTCGAGCGAAGACTTTTCGGCAAACGCCGCGGCTACGGCGGCGGCGCAGAACATTTCGCC
>CACXHH010000177.1 GCA_902767455.1 uncultured Eubacteriales bacterium | reverse complement strand
CGGCTGTTTTTTTTATTCAAATCAATATTCGCTGTAAAAAATCGGCTGTCGCAAATCGTAATTATCAACTTGCGACAGCCCCTTTTTTGGAATTTTTTCGTATGTATAAATGCCCTTATGCGCACCCGTTATAATATAAAAAGTCCGCCTATAAGTTCGTAAACGCGCAATTTTACTTTTTTGAAGAGAGCCCTTTAAAAGCTTCGGACACTATCTCCTTCACGAGTTCTTCATCTTCGACGTCCACTTCGAGCATGGGCTTTGCGCCTTCGTACGGAAGGGCTTCGCGTAGCCCGAAGCGCTCCGTGTACGGTGTTTCCTTTACGAGAAATCTATCGTCGTAAACACCGCCGAAGAGCGTTCCGTCCTTATATAAAAGGTATTCGCCCATCATCTTTTTAAAAGTGATCCCGTCCACTTTCACAAGTAATTCGAGAACGTAATCAAGAAACTCTTTGCCACTTGCCATATTATCCTCCGTTATCGTTATCGCCGCCAACGATAAAACGCAGACAAGGCTTATGAAACCCGCCGTTATCGTCGCGCGTCGAATTGTAGTTAAAATATTTATTTTTTTAATCATAAATATTGATTTTTATTCGGATTCGTGATATTATATCAATGTTTAACGTATCATATAGCGTGCATATGCGCTTTCGTTGATATGAAAGCCGTGCGCCGTTCAACGTTTTTTTAATTCGAGAGTTACTTATTGAATATATCTATTATAAATCAAAAAAGGAGAAAATTCAATGGATAGCACCAAAATCGTCAGATTTTTATTGACGTTCTTCCTCGGCTTCATCGGAAGCATCATCATTAACCACTCAAGCCTTAAACCCGAAGGATTCAAATCCAGATCCTGGATGTATCTGCTTCTCGGTATCGTTACTTTCGGTATCTATGACCTCGTTGCTTCTATCTGCAACTTTTCTTTCGATCCGACCAAAGAAAAAAATATCGGTTACGTTAAAGAATAATTGTAACTTCTTTTCAATAGGTGCTCTCATACAGGCTTGTTTTCACACCCTTTTTCGTTGTGCGGAACAAGCTTGTTTTTGTTTGAATTTTTTTTATTAGAGCTTGATTTTCGGCGTTTTGCGGTGTATAATGATTTTATGAAAAATCAAGTTAAATACGCCGTGATCTTCGGCGCCGAAAGCGGGCTTGCCAAAGCCGCGACCGAAAAACTCGTCGAAAACGGTTTCGTCGTTTTCGCGTTCGATATAAAGTACGAAGCAACCGTTTCAAAAGGGAACGTCACGTATTCTCACGCCGACGTCACGAGCGATAGCGACCTTTCCGCCGCATTTGCGCTCGTGTCCGCCGTGACGGATAAAGTAGACGTTATCTCGAATTTTTCGGGCGTCGTAATTCTCGGCTCGCTCGTAGAGTTGCCCGCCGATCATCTCACGAAGATATTGAGCGTAAATCTCGTCGGCACGTACAGAGTGAACGAAAAATTCTTTCCGCTCGTACTAAACGCGGGCGGCAGAATAATAAATATTTCGAGCGAATATTCAAGAATAACGGCTATCCCCTTTCACGCCTATTACGCTCTTACCAAACGCGCGCTCGACGTGTATAACGACTCGCTCCGCCGCGAACTTAAAGGCTCGCCCGTATCGGTAACGGCTATTCGCCCGGGCGCTTTCAGAACGAATATGCAGGCGGGGATAATCGGGCAGTTCGATACGCTCGTAAACGAAACGAAGCGTTATAAAAAGCCGCTACTGAAAATGAAGTCGATAATGCTTAAAGAGCTCGACAAGGCAAGATCCCCCGAGCTGTTTGCGAAAACTTACTTAAAAGCCGCGCTCAAAAAACGCCCCGCGAGATATTATTCGGTCAATAACAGCTTCAAAATGAAGGTGCTGTCCGCGCTTCCGGCCACGCTCGTCGATTTTATCTTCGGCGTGTATTTCAAATAATTGAATTCGTTCCTTTTGCGCCTTTTACAGACGCCTTAGCGTTTATACGCAAAAAAGACGAAAAACGCCTAAACGGCAAAAAAAGTTGACAAACGGCGGCAAAGGTAGTATTATATTGTTAAATAAATAAGGAGAGATATATAAAATGTCATCTAACAAAGAACTCAGAGCGAAAGCTCGCAATCAGCTCGGCGGCGGCATCTTCCAAAATCAATGGATAATGGTTATGATCGCGTGCCTTGTCGTCGACCTTATTCTCGGAGCTGTCAGCTTCACCGCTATCGGAACTTTGATACTGCTCGGGCCGCTTTCCTACGGTCTGGTTCGCGTAGTCGTCCGCCGCGCGCACGACAACAAGGACGTTGACTTTGGCGACCTTTTCTCCGGTTTCACCGAAGATATCGGCGGGAATATCGTTCTCGGTCTTTTAGTAGAGCTGTTCACCATGCTCTGGTCGCTTCTCTTCATTATACCGGGTATAATCAAATCGTATTCGTACTCGCAGGCTTTCCATATCAAACACGACGATCCGAGCAAAGACTGGAAGACTTGCATTGACGAAAGCCGCGCTATGATGAACGGTTATAAATGGAAACTTTTCTGCCTTGATTTAAGCTTTATCGGCTGGTATCTGCTCGGCATGCTCTGCTTCGGTATCGGCGTGATCTTCGTAACGCCTTACCACGAAATGGCTCGCGCAAACTTCTATCTCGAACTTTCCGGCACCGCCAAAGCCGAATGATCGAATACATAATAAACTAAAAGGTCTTGACGCTATCAAGACCTTTTTTCGTAATTGTGTTAAGTTTTGACATACTTTTGTCTTCAAGTTTAAAACATTTGCTTTCAGGTTTATTTACTTTTCAGCAAATCCATTATGTTTTTTCTTAGTATTCTTAGTTCTTTAGGATTTCTAGTACAACAATCTTTCGAACATTGTTCATTAAACATGGAATTAGCAAGAAATTAGCAAAAGAGATGTTTTTAATTGTTAAGGCTAGGATTATATTTCAGCCGATATTGAAGCAATAAAAAATGGGCATCTTCGCTGATAGCGGGAATTGAACCCCAGCAAAATACCCCAAATAAAGAAAAAGTGCTGATTTGAGATAGAAATCTCGTATCAGCACAGTTGTTTCTTAATGGTGTCCTGTGTGCGTATGAAATACGCACACAGGACACCACCCGTTTTCAGGGCTCCCGCAAAAATTTTGCGTAGCAAAAGATTTGTGGAAAAAGGAGCAACCGACCGTAAAGTCATAGCCACCTGCATATTTGCAGGTGGCTGACAAAAGGTCGCGTTGCGACGTGGTGGAACTGGAGAGAATCGAACTCTCGTGTTGCGCGAAAACCGAAAGGCCTTCTACATACTTAGCCTTAGCTTAATCCCCTTCCGCTCGCTCCGGTAAAGCGCGAATTGCGAGCGGCGCCGAAAACAAAGATCCGCGTTGCGGGTGTTTTCAATCCCGCAAAGTAGTTCCCCGCGTTAAATCATGCCCGAACACGCTCCCCGCGGGATGAAGCGGTCGGACAGTCGCTTTAATTAAGCGGCAAATGCTAATTTCTGATTGTCAGCATTTAATTTTAATTTTCCCTTTTTAACGAGGACGGGAGCCTCGGTATGCTTATGCCTCCCCTTTCTCACACAGTCGAAACCATTACAGCCCCGTATAAAAGCCGATGATTCGGCTTTAACAGTATGAAAGGAGTTAAAAATCAATATTTGGTCTTTCTTATCTTGCCGTCGACTTTATGGATAATGATAGAGCCTTCCTGATTGTCGGCGACCGTTTTAGCAAATGCGATAGCTTCTTTTTGCGTATCGAAGAGCTTTAAAGCCTTTTCTGCGCCTTCTGCTTTTACCTGCCATTTGTCGTCGTCACGCTGCGAAATGTGATATCTTTTTCCCATAATTTCTCCTTTGTATCTTAAAAATTTAATAGTTTTTCAATTCTCTTAAAGTTGCGCGTTCAACGTCTTTATCCTTTAAACTCTGCTTTTTGTCGTAAGTGTGTTTGCCTTTGCAAACGCCGAGTTGCATCTTTATAAGCGAGCCCGAAAAGTAAAGTTTGAGCGGAACGACCGTATAGCCTTTTTCGGCTATCTTTTCTTTAAGTTTGTTTATCTCGCGCTTATGGAGAAGGAGCCTTCTGTCGCGCTTGCTCTCCCTGACGTTATACGCCCCCGCCATTTCGTAAACGGCGATATGCATATTTTTTATGAACATACTACCTTTATACACCGAACAGAAACTGTCTTTCAGGCTGACGTTGCCGCGGCGTATCGACTTTACTTCGCCGCCGTCAAGCGAGATGCCCGCTTCGATAGTATCTTCGATAAAATATTCAAAGGAAACGCCCTTGTTTTCGCAGATAACTTTCATCATTTAAATTATATCATTTAATCGTAGGATATGCAAGTATTTTTTAAAAAGTAACGCCCGTTAGGAAGAATTATCGAACTTTTTTGTTGCGCTTTCCGTCGTTTTTTACCGAGCTTGCAAGCAAAAAATCAACTCTTCTCGTTGCGATATCGGCGGCGGCAACACAGATTTTCACCTTATCGCCGAGCCGATAAGTCCGCCTATAAGTCGATAAACACATATTTTCTTTGTCAAAGGTATATTCGCCGTGCGGCAACAGTTCTATAGGCACGAAGCCTTCGCAAGTGTTTTCGAGCTCTACGAAAAAACCGCTTGCAAGCACCGAACTTATAACTCCGTCATAAACTTCGCCTATTCTTTCCGACATATATTGCGTTTTATACAGATCGTCGACAGAGCGTTCGAGCTCGTCGGCAACGCGTTCTTTCTTCGACGAACTTTCCGCCGCCACGTTGCAAAAGTCCTCGTATAAGTCGAATAACGGCACTATATCGCCCTTTAACGCCTTTTTCAGTATTCTGTGAACGACGAGATCGGGATAGCGGCGTATGGGCGACGTAAAGTGACAGTAACACTTGGAAGCCAGCCCGAAGTGCCCGAGATTGAGCGCAGAATATTTCGCCTTTTGCAAGCTTTTTAAAACCGTTCTGTTTACCACCGGGAAAAGCCTCGTGTTTTCGCAATCGGCAAGCAGTTTCTGAAGGTCGCTCGGGTACACGGAATCTTTCCGCCAGTTGACGTTGACGCCCATCGCCTTTAAAGAGCTTTTAAGTTGCTCGGTCTTTTCGGGCGTGGGCTTTTCGTGAACGCGGTAGACGCACGGCATATTTCCGTAGCACAAAAAAGAAGCGACTTCTTCGTTTGCCGATATCATAAACTGCTCGATAAGCCGAGTTGCGTAGTTGCTTTGGTGAACGCTTACGTTTATATCGTCACCATTTATTTCTATTTCAGACTCTTTGATATCGAGATCGATATATCCGTCGACCCTGCGTTTTTCTTCGAGAATACGCCTTAATTCGTTCATAAGCATTATCGTTTCGTAAACGTCTTTATACTCGTCGAT
>CACXHH010000176.1 GCA_902767455.1 uncultured Eubacteriales bacterium | reverse complement strand
TTCAGGGTTCGAAACAACTCCGTTGCTTACGCTGAAACCAAGTCCCTTCGGGTTACCGATAGTATAAACTTCTTCGCCGAAATTAACTCTTTCGGTTCTCAAAGACAGATTTTTACGACCTATTATCCTATTCATCATAAGCCCTTTGAACGAAAGAACGGCGATGTCGTAATCGAAAGAAACGTATATCGGCAAAAGTTCGTATTCGTTATCGTCGATTTCTTTCATAAACCTTGCGATTATTTTATCCGGCTTATCACCTACGACGTGAGCGTTAGTTATAACCAATCCGCCTTCGATAATAAACCCCGACCCAAGTGAAAGTTTCACTTCAGGCATCGGCAAGCGTGATGGATCGTCGATTTTATACGATTCTACCATCAAAACGCAGCTTTTCGATTCGTTTACGATATCTATGAAATCTCTCTTTCTATCGGAGTTAAAAGACTTATCCGCCACGCTTTCACGATCTTGTTTTTTCACGGGGAAAGTTTCGTCATAGATTGTTTTTGCGGAGTTATGACCTTGTTCGCACTCTTCGTCGAATGCCACTCTTATAAGCAAAATACTTTCTTCGTGTCCGCCTTCCGCGGCAATTTTCAACCATTTTGCCGCCGCCCTTTTATCGTTTCTGTCAAGATAGATGCGCGCAAGACGATACATACCGTCATAATTGTTTCTGAGCGCCAACGCAAGAAAAAGCTCTTCGGCTTCTTCCACGTTTTTCTCTACTCCGATACCGTTCAGCTTGCATTCGGCGAATTCAAGTAAAGTCTTATCGTCCATTCCGTCGACGTAAGCCATAACGGGAGACTTTTTGACGCTTTTTTCGGAAAAAGAATTGCTGTTAAAAGGAGTGTTGCAGAATGGACATCTTTCTGCTTTAGGATCGACGTTGTTCGCGCCGCAACATTTACATATCGACATTGTTTACCTCGTTAGATTATTTTTTTGTGTTTTTGTTTTTTTCTTCTATGATATTTATGACCTTAGCGATAATATCGATATCATGTTCGCTTATATCATAAGACATCTTTTTTTCTTCGACGATCGTTTTTGATTGTTCGATACCCAACAGATAATCGGCTGAAACACCGTAAAACTCGCACAATTTGATGATGGCTTTCCCATCAAGATTGCCTTCTTTTTCGTATTTGCTGTAGGTTTGCTGCGTTACGCCCAGCATTTCGGCAACCTTTTCTTGCGTAAGACTGTTCTCAAACCTGAGTTTTCTCAACCTTTCAGCTATCCTTTCGGTATCTTTCGTTTTGTTTTCGGTAGTTTTGATTTTAGACATTTTACGACACCTTCTTTTTTATTTTTACCGCAATGCACAATGCGATATCTTTACTTTACAATCATTATAATACACTTCTACAATAAAATCAAGTGTTTTACAAATTTTTTTAAGAAAAAACGAAAATAATTTGTAAAAGTGTTTATTCCCGTTTTTTTCGCAACGAATCTATGATATCGTATAGCAATTTGCCGAAATCGACGCTTTGAACGTCTTTATTTTTTCGTCTTTCGACTTTACGTTTCGCGCACGCGTATTTAAAATTGTTGCAACAAACGGATATGTTTCTGCCCGAAAAACCTTCCGATAGTTCCACCGCCTTTTCAATATCTATCTGAGCGACAAACTCGTCTTCGACGTCGGAAAGAAATTTTTCAAAAAGCATTTTCCTTACTTCTGCCGAAGGCAACGGAACGTTAAAGACTTCGCCGCGGTCGAGAATACCCGTTTCCAGCCTTTCAACGTAGTTGGTATTGGCGAATATAAGAAAATCTCTGTTTGACCGCATTCCGTCGAGACATCTCTTCAACGCCGGAAGCGCCGCGTGCGAAACGAGATCGTTCGGGTCTCCGCTCGCGATTTCGTCAAACTCGTCAAAGAAGACGACTATTCCGCATCCGTGCTTTTCGGCGTATGCGTTGAGTTCGGCAAAGAGTTTGTCGATATTTTTGCCCGTTTCGCCGATCAGCGCGTTTACAAGTTGAGAACAACTTACGTTGAAAAACGGTCTGTCCACCTCTTTGGCTACGGCTTTGGCAAAAGTCGTTTTACCCGTTCCCGGTGGTCCCGCCAAAAAACATATCTTGTTCGGAGAAAACGCGTAGTTGTATTCTTCCGGGTAAAGAATAGGGTCTATAGCGTATTCTCTGACGCTTTCTTTAAGTTCCTGCATTCCGAACACTCCGTCAAACCCGAACGGAAGCTTTTTTGCGTCTATCAGCTCGTAAAAGCCGCTACGTTCGTCGAAAGCGTCCCGCGAGCGTTGCAGGCTATCTTCGCTCTCCGAACGCCGATCGTTCATTCTTTCGTTTCTCGTTGCCTCGCCGGTCTTTTCTTTGAGAGAGCGCAAAACCGCTTTAAGCCTTTGCTCAAGTGATAACCATTGCTTTTTTTGTTCATCCGAAGAAAAACCGATCGCTTTTTCAAGCTCGTCGACGGCAATACTCAACTTGTCGCGGGTAAGGATCATATCCCCGTCCCTTTTCGCGGCGAGAGCTTCTTCGTACGCTTTTTCAAACGAATAGTAGTATTCGTTGCTTAAATTCACACTCATCGTTTCATTTCCTATATAAGCCTTAAAAATTGAATTTGTCACAGCATAGACGCGAAGTCAATATCAGATTTGTACTATAAGCTTTCATAAGCCGCTTCTGCATTTTTATTGCCTTGGTCGGCGGCTTTTTTTATACCAATATTTAGCCTGTTGGTAGTCTCGCTTTACACCATTTCCGTTTTCATAGCATACCCCAAGATTGTATTGAGCTTCGTCATATCCCTGATTCGCGACTTTCGTATACCCTCTACGGCTTTTTTGTAATTTTGCCGCACACCTTCCCCGTTATAATAGCAGTAGCCAAGATAGTTTTGTCCGTATAAAGTATTAGTAATATAATTCGCTATACACCGTGTATCAAATCTATTCGCCTTTATATCCCCACTCGACTTTGACTTTGTCGTTTATATTGCCGAGCCACTCTTTATTCCACCCGGACGGTTTTTCTTTCACGCGGCAATAAATCGTTTCCAGA
>CACXHH010000175.1 GCA_902767455.1 uncultured Eubacteriales bacterium | reverse complement strand
TCCCTTAACGTATCGTTTGCCCGATCGTCCGCCACGCTTTTTTCGTTTGAAAGATTGCGTTGCGAGACTCGTACGATAAAAAAGTAGTTTATTTTCCTATAATTTGAAGTTATAATATCACACGTTGCAAGCTTTTGTCAAACAAAATACGGGCGTTTATAAGAAGTTTTGCAATTTTTTTGAATAAATTTTTTTCACGCTTCGGTATTCACTTTGCGTACAAGTGTACGCCTTTTAAAGATGCAACTTTGTCGCCCGTATAGCGACAAACGCGCGCTTTTATTTAATATTTCGGCAAAACGGTCATTTTTGCGCCGTAAGGCGCTCACGACAAAACCCGACTTTCCTTGCCTAACGGACAAAATTTATATTGTCTTTAATGTGATAAAAAATATTCGTTCTCATAGGTGATTTTTGCATAATTATTTGAATATTATTCATAAAAAGCGCCGTCCGTCTTTGCACGAAAAACAAGCGTTTTCGCTTTCAGGATAGGTCGAGCGAGCTGAAACGGCGCCGAAAAGCCGTTTTTTCGTTTGCCCGTCGCGGACAAGAGCTTATTCTACGTAAAACGCCGTACGCGTGGAAAAACGCTCAAAAACAGTCTGTTTGGGCTTGTTTTTACATCAATACGTGCTCTATAAGCCGTCCGCTCGTCTTTACGCTTTGACAAAACTACCGCGATAGAGCCTTCCGCCCTTTAAATCGTTTCAAAGAAAAAAGGTCTTGCCGAAAAAAAGCAAGACCTTTTAAATACCTGTTATTACTCTTTGGCGAAAGAGTCTTTACCGACGCCGCATAAAGGACACTCGAAATCATCGGGGAGATCTTCAAACTTGGTGCCGGGAGCGATGCCTTTTTCGGGATCGCCGAGTTCTTCGTCGTAAACGTAACCGCAAACTTCACAAACGTATTTCATAATTATAATATACTCCTGTTTTTATTGCTCCGAATAATCATTTTCGGAGCTTTACGGTGATATTTTACATTATTTTTTACCGCTTGTCAACGGTAATGCGAAAAATAATAGCGAAAATCAGAGTTTCCAGACGTTGATGCCGACGTTTTCGTCGAATTTTCTTCCTATCTCGCCGTCGAACACGGTCAGAAAGACTTCGCCCGTCACCGACACTACGGCTTTGATAAGGTGACCACCCACCACTTTGTTTCCGTCACCCGTGCAGGTAACGTGTACGTGAGCGTACGGCGCGCCGTCTTTTACCGTAATATTGCCGCACAGCGCGTTAATTTCGTGATTGCCTGTAAATTTGTATTCTTTGTAAACGCGGGTGCTCAGGTCGAGCACGCCGACGGTCAGGTCGTCCGTCGCGCCTATCCCAGTCACCGCCGCCGTCTTTATATTTTCGGCTTTGGCAACGCGTAACAGACTTTCCATTATCTCGTCGCCCTTTTCCAACCTTACGGCAACGCCGTTTCCGCTTTTTCTATACTCCATAATTATCTCCTTTTATCGTTGATCGGTATTGATATTATACGATATTTTGCGTTGAATGTCAATCTTTTCGTGCTTTATGAAATATACCCGTAATGTCATTTTAAGTATCGACTTTTAAAATATCGATCTGTTTTTTCTTTAATAAATATAAATACGCACCAAGCGAAACTATACTGTCAAAAGCGTTACCTATGCCGAATAACAACGCTATACCGATAAGCGTAGGTTGCCAAACTCCGCAGATATATAAGATAAACGCCCCGCCGTAATAGATAACGTTCGTCACGAGCGATTCAAAAAGCATGTAGTTTGTTTTTCCGAGCCCGTAAAACGTTGAATCGAACACGTTTTGCAACGCGAAAAGCATATAAAACCCGAGAAGCACCATAACGAGTTCAAACAGTTTATCCACGTCGCCGAAATTAAGAACGTGAGCCATAAACGGTTTCCAAAGCGGAATACTTACACACCATAAAACGCATATCGCTGCAGTAATGACGAAGTAGCCTACGGAATTGTTTTTAACGGCGTTTTCGTCCGTTGCCGTTTCGCGCTTGATTAGTTCGCCGAGTTGAAGAACAGGGAGCAATAGCCAGCCCCATATAAAGTTATTCGCTACCCAGTACGTACCTTGCTCGCCCACCACGTTGACCATACGCGCGATCATCAACATATAAGCAACGTTTCTCACGAACGACTCCAAACCTGAAATGCCGCCGATTTTTAGGAAATCTTTCATCCATGTAAAGGAAAGATTCGTCTTTTTGAAAACGGCGGTCCCTTCTTTTTTCATTAAAACGACAGCCGTTATAAAGAGAATGGCATTTACGATTATGTTCGAGTAAG
>CACXHH010000174.1 GCA_902767455.1 uncultured Eubacteriales bacterium | reverse complement strand
TATACGTCTGTTTTTTTTATTCAAATCAATATTCGCTGTAAAAAATCGGCTGTCGCAAATCGTAATTATCAACTTGCGACAGCCCCTGATTTTTATATAATTTAATAAATTATTTATTGAGATAAGCAATCGCGCTCATGGCGGCGATGGCGCCGTCGCCTGCGGCGGTGGTCAGCTGGCGGATGGATTTCTTTCTCGTATCTCCCGCAACGAAGAGCCCGGGGGTAGCCGTCTTCATGTCTTCGTCACCGATGATATATCCGTCCTTGTCGAGCTCGACGAGCGGCAGGTAGCGCTTGTTGTCGGGTATCTGCCCGATAGCAACGAACACGGCGGGAACGTTTAAAATAAACTCCGAACCGTCTTCACGGCGAACGACCTTAACGCCTTCGAGCGAGTCTTTACCCAAAAAGTCGACGACGTTGGTGTTTGGCATAACGATAATGTTTTCGGTGTTGCGGATAGTCGTAACGTGGCTTTCGTCGCCGAAGAACTTATCGAACCAAGTGAGCATATAGACCTTCGTGCAGATGGAAGAGAGCATTATCGCCGATTGAAGCGCGGTGTTGCCGTCGCCGATGAGAGCGACTTCCTTGCCCTTATAGAAAGCTCCGTCGCAGATGGCGCAGTAATAAACGCCCTTGCCGAGAAGCCTTTCTTCGGCGGCGATGCCGATATGCTTTTGTTTGGCGCCCGTAGCGATAATGACCGCAAGGGCTTTATGCGCGCCGTAATCGGTCGTAACGGTGAAGACGCCTTGCTCGTCCTTTTCGACGGACAAAACTTCTTCAAGCTCGAATTCCGCGCCGAGATCGAGCATCTGCTCGAACATTTTCGTCGCAAGATCCTGCCCGCTTATAGATTTATAGGTGGGGAAGTTCTCGACTTTCGGCGAGAGCGCTATCTGTCCGCCTACGGCTTCCGATTCGAGCACGAGCACTTTTTTATTGTTTCTTAACGCGTATATGGCGGCAGTCATGCCAGCCGTACCGCAACCGACGATGATCAGATCTTTCATTTGTTCTCCAAAAATAACTAATTCGGAATAGTCGACCGCAAATTTTGATAAAAATCAAAACTTACATATCAAAACGAGTTTTGATATATAGTCGACGCGAAATCGCTTTCGGCGATTATCTAAAGCTGCTCCGACACCTGAGTCTTAACGGCTTTTTCTTGGCGAAGACAAGAAAAAACGTTAATCAAGCGTTTACGCTGTCAATATACTTTCTGATGTTAGAAGGGTTGGCGTATTTTTCGACGCCGCCTTCTTTGATGACGATGAGCGTGGGAGCTTCGCGAACGTCGTTTTCCTTGAAGAACTCTTCGTTTTCTTCGGCGTAAACGACTTCGTAAGAAAGCCCTGCTCTGTCAAGGAACATCTTGACCATCATACATTTGGGGCAAGTCTTGGTCGCGCAGAGCACGAGTTTAGCCTGTTCGTTAGTATCGGCAAAAGCTTGTTCGGGAGCGGGTTGCACGTGCGGAACGCAGCTTTCGCACGAGTCGTTGAACTTTTCCTTCATATCGGAAATGGAGCCGAGAACTTTATAGACTTTCCTGTCCTTGAATTCCTGAGCCTTACCGTCGTTCCAGTTCTGAACGGGGCGGTAGTATCCGGTTATTCTCGAATAAACTTCGGCGGTTTCGCCGCAGATGGGGCACTTATACTGTTCGCCGATAAGGTATCCGTGATTTTTGCATACGGAGTAGGTAGGCGAAAGCGTGTAGTAAGGCAGTTTGTAGTTTTCGGCTATCTTTCTGACGAGCGCCGCAGCTGACTTCCAGTCGGGCAGTTTTTCGCCGAGGAAGGCGTGGAAAACGGTGCCGGAAGTATACAGCGTCTGCAATTCGTCCTGAATATCGAGCGCCGAGAACACGTCGTCGGTAAACCAAACGGGAAGGTGCGAAGAGTTGGTGTAGTAGGGCGTGCCGTTGCGGTTAGCCGTCTTGATATCGGGGTATCTCTTCACGTCGTGCTTGGCAAGACGGTAAGAAGTCGATTCGGCGGGGGTAGCTTCAAGGTTATAAAGATCCCCGTACATTTCCTGATAGTCGGAAAGTCTTTCTCTCATATGGTTGAGAACGTTTTTGGTAAATTCCTGAGCCTTTTTGCTGATAAGGTCGCAATCTATCCACTTGGCGTTCATGCACGCTTCGTTCATGCCTACGAGCCCTATCGTCGAGAAGTGGTTTTCAAAAGTTCCGAGATATCTCTTGGTGTAAGGATACAAGCCGCCGTCGAGAAGTTTTGAAATAACCGTTCTCTTGGTTTTCAGGCTTCTTGCCGCGATATCCATCAATTTGTCAAGACGGGTGTAGAACTCGGCTTCGTCCTTGGAAAGATAAGCTATTCTCGGCATATTGATAGTGACTACGCCGATAGACCCCGTCGATTCGCCGCTGCCGAAGAATCCGCCCGATTTTTTGCGGAGTTCGCGAAGGTCAAGACGAAGCCTGCAACACATCGAACGAACGTCGGAAGGTTCCATATCGCTGTTGATGTAGTTGGAGAAATACGGAGTGCCGTACTTTGCCGCCATCTCGAATAACAGTTTGTTGTTTTCCGTTTCCGACCAGTCGAAATCGCGGGTTATGGAGTAGGTGGGGATAGGATACTGGAAGCCTCTGCCGTTTGCGTCGCCTTCGATCATTATCTCGATGAACGCGCGGTTGATCATGTCCATTTCCTTCTGGCAGTCCTTATACTTGAAGGGCATTTCCTTGCCGCCGACGATAGCGGGAAGTTCAGCCATATCGTTGGGGACTACCCAGTCGAGCGTTACGTTTGAAAACGGCGCCTGCGTGCCCCAACGGCTGGGGGTGTTTACGCCGTAAATGAACGATTCTATCGCCTTTTTTACTTCACGGAAGGAGAGATTATCTGCTTTGACGAAGGGGGCGAGATAGGTGTCGAACGACGAAAATGCCTGCGCGCCCGCCCATTCGTTCTGCATGATGCCGAGAAAGTTTACCATCTGGTTACACAGCGTTGCAAGGTGGCTTGCGGGCGAAGACGTTATCTTGCCGGGAACGCCGCCTAAACCTTCCTGTATCAGCTGACGGAGCGACCAACCCGCGCAGTAACCGGTGAGCATGGAAAGGTCGTGAAGGTGGATGTCGGCGTTACGGTGCGCATCGGCGATCTCCTGGTCGTAAATTTCGCTCAGCCAGTAGTTGGCGGTTATCGCGCCCGAGTTTGAAAGGATAAGCCCGCCTACGGAGTAAGTGACCGTCGAGTTTTCCTTTACGCGCCAGTCGGCGACTTTGACGTAACTGTCGACGAGCTCTTTGTAGTCGAGCATGGTCGCGTTCATGTTACGTATTTTTTCTCTCTGTTTACGGTAGAGAATATACGCTTTGGCAACGTCGCCGTAGCCCGCCTGAACGAGTACGGACTCAACGCTGTCCTGAATATCTTCTACGGAGATCTTTCCGTCTTTGATTTTATTTTCAAAGTCCGCCGTAACTTTGAGCGCAAGAAAATCTATAACGCTTGGGTGATATTCTTTTTTAAGCGCGTCGAAAGCTTTCGTTATGGCGAGCGAGATCTTCTTGATGTCAAAATCTACGCAGTAACCGTCTCTTTTAATAACCTGATACATTTTTCTCTCCTTTTTTATTTTTTTTCTTTTATGTAAGGCATCGATTAAAGCTTTTTTTGCCGACCGCAAAGCAATCTTTTCGCTTGTGGTGTCGGCGTATATTATACTACCACAATATATTGTGAATGTCAACAGTTTTTATAGAATATTTTGTATCTAATTTTTCGTCAAAACACAAGATATAGTGGTTTTGTCGAAAATCGTCAAATGAGCGTTTTTAAGCGTTTCAGTTAAAAAACGCAGAAAAAAACGGGGATTTTCCCCGCCTTAAAAAACGACCGTTTTCAAATACCGCGAAGCCTTACTTCGCCGACGTATTTTTCAGCCGTTTTGCGGTAGGCTTCCATGGTCTCTTTCGATTCGGGGGTGTTGCCCTGAGCGATAAGATTGCCGCTGTCTTTGAAGGCTTGCAAAAAGTAGCGTTTCGCGCCCGAAATGAGCTTGCCTATCTCTTCGAAGTCTTCGGCGGTGAAGTCTTCGTGCGTGACGGTGGTGCGGAATTCGTAATCGACTCCGCTTTCCTTTATAATATTTATACTGCGCCTGATAAGACCTACGTCAAGATCTTCGACAGCCACCGTCTTCCCGTACTTTGCGGGCGAATTTTTGATGTCCATTGCGACGTAGTCGACGTTCCCGCTTTTTAAAATAGCTTCGAGCTTGTCGGGGAAGGTGCCGTTGGTATCGAGCTTGACCAAAAAGCCGAGCGCTTTTATTTTTTCGATAAAGGAAGCTATATCCTTTTGCATGAGCGGCTCGCCGCCCGTTATGGCAACGCCGTCGAGCTTGCCGACCCTTGTCGAAAGGTAGGCGAAAAATTCGTCTTCGGGGATAAAGGAGTTATCTATCTCGGTCACGAGCAGCGCGTTATGGCAAAACGGACAACGCAAATTGCACCCGGCGGTGAACACCGTGCAGGCGATCTTCCCGGGGAAATCGAGCAAAGTAAGTTTTTGGAAATCTTTGATAAACATAAAAAAATTTATTAACGTTTTTTCTTGTCTTCGCCAAGAAAAAACCGTTAGAACTGTCGGTCGGAGCCGCTTGACGCGGGAAATAAATTCCCGCTACGGCTCTCGGCGTAAAGTATTTATTAACATTTTTTTGCTGTCGCAAAAAAATCGTTAGACTGTTGGTCGGAGCCATTGACGGTCGAAATAAATCCGACCTATGGCTCTCGGCGTAATTTATATAATTTATTAACACTTTTTTGCTGACGCGAAAAAGTCGTTAGAACTGTCGGTCGGAGCCGTTTAACGCGGAAAGTAAATTCCCGCTACGGCTCTCGGCATAATTTATATAATTTATTAACACTTTTTCTTGCGGGGCAAGAAAAAGTCGTTATTGCTTAGGCGTCGTGAAACGCTTGACGGCGAAAGTAAATTTCGCCTTGCGTTTCTCGAAAGTTAT
>CACXHH010000173.1 GCA_902767455.1 uncultured Eubacteriales bacterium | reverse complement strand
CACTTTGTGCCACTTACAGTTGGGCTAATGGCGCATACTTTTTATTAAGTTGATGAAGAAGTGATAAGTTAATGCTTTACTCTCCCACTTGATGGAGAGAGCGTAGCTCTGCGCCCGAGGCGTCGCCGAGGAAGTATGGCACTTTGTGCCACTTACAGTTGGGCTAATGGCGCATACTTTTTATTAAGTTGATGAAGAAGTGATAAGTTAATGCTTTACTCCCCCACTTGATGGAGAGAGCGTAGCAAAAAACAGCTTTTTCACAGCTTGCCCATAAATTATAATATTAAAAAACGTATTTGTCAATAAAATGACGCGACATTTAAGAACATTTTGCCGTGAATTTATTTAAACACAACGGCAAGCGAAAATTATTTCCGTTTGCCGTTGTTTACATTTTAAACTTATCAGCCTATTTTTCTTTTGCGAGCGATAACGAAAACGCAAAGCGTTATCATTATAAGCACCGTAAGCGCAGCGCCGGCGGTGAAGTTGCCGCCGCACCCGCCCGACTTTTCTTCTTTTGCCGAGCTTGCCGATAGCAAAGGTTTCGTTTCGGAAGAAGGCGTGACCTGCTGAGATGACGAATTCGCCGCGCTTTGTGATGACTGTTCACCGCCTGACGATTGACCGGACGACGAAGAAGTATCTTCGTGCTTTAAGATAAGTCCGTCTATAGCGCGATTAACGGCGTTATAGCAGTCTGCATACTCGTCGTTATCGCCGCCGCTGCGGATAAGCAACATTGCGTCGTTTACGCTTGCAAAAAGAGCCGCGTAGCTCTCTTTGGTATAGAGATCTTCGTCGTAAGAGAGAGCTTCGCGAAGCGTTTCTTTCAGGAGTTCGTAATAGTCGACGTAATCTTCGCCTGCGATGCCGACGAACGAGAAGTTATCGAAGTGCGTTTCGGCGTTCTGCGCTCTGAAACCTACTTTACCTACGCTCCCGACGTCCACGCCGAACGAAGCTAAAGGAGAAGCCGAAGCGTCCGTAAATACGAACACGGAGCTGTGTTTGGCAACCACTCTCAACGTAACTTTTTCGCCGTTATACGGAACGCTTTCCTTTACGACGAGACTACCGAGAAAACCTTTAGTCGTGTTGAAGTTATGGACGAAGAGCGTGTAAGCGTTCGCGCCCGCCTGTTTTTCAATCTGAATATTATAGGCGTTGATCTTATCCTGTCCGCTCGAAACGGAAGTGACGAAGGCGTAAACGCCCGCATCTATCCTGCCTGCGGAATTGCCGTAGATATCTACGCTTAAATCGAATTCCGAATAATCGGTCTTGCCGAAGATAATCTTCTGTTCGCCGTAGGTGGTGGTGTTGAGCGTTCCGCCCGAGATCGTCGGGTAGTCAGGGCCGCCGCGGTAAAGGTCGAAGTCTTTGAGCTGCGAATCGTCGGCAAAGTCGTAAGTAACTTTTTCTCCGTCGACTTCGTAAAACGAGCCGTCCGTCTTTTCGACGACTTGGGCGTCGTCTATACGAAGCTTACTCGAAGCGTCGCCGTCGTAAGATACGCCGAGCTGAACAGTAGCGCCGCCGTAGACGGTGAAATCGAGAGTTGCGGGAGCGAATTCGGGGGAATCTTCAAGCTTTTGGGAAGCGTAAATTCTTCCGCTAACCGCGTCGCGCGCGAACATGGTCGCGTTGCCGCCCGTAAACTTGACGTTGAGCGAGAACTCGTATTCGCCCGCTGTCTTGTACAGACCTTGGAAGAGTTCGCCGCTTCCAAGGATATAACCGCAGTAGTCGGGCTGAACGATAGCTTCGCCGGTATCGACGGTGACGGAGTTCTTGACGCCTTTCTTTTCGTAACCGACGTTGCCGCCGTTCGACCAGTAGGAAAGCCCCGTGATATACTCGGTCTCGTCATCGAAGTATTTGCCTTTATGGACCTTCTTATCGAAGTCGCCGTTCAAGAAAACCTGCGAAGAGTATATCTCGCCGCTCACTTCATCAGTGACGATAAGGTTTGTAAAGTACGGTTTGACGCCGTTTATGGTCATTTCCCAGTTCCTCAAATAAACGTTGTCGTGGAAGTAAACGTCCTTGATAGCCGTGAAGCTTTCGTTTTCCGTCTGCGTGTATCTTTCGTAAGCCGACCAGCCGTAGAAAGGATCGTCGGGCCACGAGCCGGTAGCCTTATGCCCGCCGAGACGCGAATCGTAAATTTCGACGCCGCGCGTTTCCTGCAAGTAAACGTTAGGAGCGCCCGCGCCGTAAGGTATCCAGACGATACCGAATCCGCCGTAGACGAAGCAGTGGCGAATGACCACGTTTTCGATGGCGTTGTCGCGGCCTGGGAAGCACGGACGGAAGAACTGTGCTCTACCGTCGTCGTAAGAAGGACAGATAACGATGCCGTCGTCGGACGTGTGGTTCATACAGCGGTCGATTATTATATTCTTCGTGCTGACGATACTGAACCCGTCGGCACAGATGGTTGAAGCCTGTTTTTCGGTGATGTTGGCGACGTAAACGTCGTCGTCAAAGCTCATATAGCAGTGGTAAGTATCGCTGCGCATGATGGTAAGGTCGGTTATGTCGACGTGTTTACAGTTGTAAACGCAGATAGGCATCTGCATGACTCTGTTTTCGCACCCGGGCGCGAGCTTGTAGTCGCCAACGAAGTAGACGGGGTCTTCGACTTCGCCGCCCGTATCGACCATACGGATAATACCGTCGCCCGTGATACGGACGTTTTCTTTTCCGCCCGCGAATATAAGCGGTTTATTGACGGTGAGTGCCGCGTGGCACCATACGAGTCCGTCGATGCTTACGTCGTGACCGTAAGTTACCGTATCGTAACCGCGCATGTGTACGGGTACGGTCTTATTGAGTTCTTCTTCGCGTTGCGACTGCCAAATAACCGCGCCGCGCTCGATAACAAATTCGATATTCGAGCAAAGTTCGATATGCGTTATGACGTAACGCCTGCCGTGGTAGCTGTCGTCGCCGGAAACGATAAGCTTTCCGCCGCCCGCCGCGTCGATAGCGTCAATAGCGCGTTGGAAAGCCACGGTGTCGTCGGTGAATCCGTCGCCCGCGGCGCCGTAATCGAGAACGTTTGCGATAAGCTTATAGTCGATATCGAAACGCTCTACGGGTTCGGAGAAGTCGGCGAAGTTGCTTATCTTGAACGAACGCGCGACCTTCACGCCGTCGATTTCGGCAATGAACAGCGACGATAATAGCGAAGCCTTTTCATCGCTTCTGTAAAGCGGGTAAGTGACGGTGAATTTTCCGTCGGAAACGGTAGCAGTGCCGAGTTTATAAATCTTGTCGTAACCTAAACTTTCGGTGTAGTTTTTAAGGTCGGACTGCCAGACGTTGACTCTCTTTCCGTTGTAAGCCTTATCGACGGTACCCGTAACGGTCACCATTCTCGTAACGGGGCTTGCCGTGCAAGAGATTATCGAACCGAGATAGTCGTAGTACCTTTCTTCCGCTTCGAAGGTTATCGCGTCGATCTCGACGGAGCCTGAGCTTGCGCCTTCGAGCGCGAACTTAAAGCCCGCAAGGTAGTGATTGCATTGTAAGAGCCCGCGATCGTACTTCCAGTGGTCGCAGCCGACTACGTCGGAAACGTTGAAGTAGTAGGTCGTAAAGTCGCTATGCGGAAGGATATCGAAAGTCTTTTTGCTGAAGTTGTTGTAATTTTTGTTTTCCTGCGTGATAAAGCTTAAAGTAAGTTTATCCGCCGAAGAATCGTTTTTGAGCCTTACGAGAAAAGTGTTGCGAAGCCCCATTTTCATGCTGTACTTATGACCGGGCGCAATGTATATCTCGGGGGAAACGAGAACGGGAGCTTCGCCCGTTATCTCGGCGGTAAGTCTGCCGTCTTCGTAGCCGAGCGTCATATTGCTCGCCGAAAACTGTTCGACCGCGTCTTGAGAAGAAAATTCGAGATCGAGCGGCTTGATATCGTTGAAGGTCGCCGAGAAATTCTTGAAGCTCGTCGTGACGGCGTAGCTGACGAAGGAAACGGACTTCACGTCGAGCGTTTTGAGTTCCTGCGCGTAGTAAGCTGGCAGGTCGTTTACCCTGAACTGAATGCCCGCGCCGTCAAAGAATACGATAAGCGTATTCCACGTGCCCGCGGGGATAAAGTTGCGTGATACTCTCGACGAAGAGCCGAGCGAAACGCCGCCTTTGAACAGCTCGAAGTAGGGATTTACGTCGTAAGTAGCGTTAAGATAGAGTTTAAGGTAGTATTCGTTGAGCTTCCAACCTATCCAATGGTCGGGAGCGGATATTTCGTTCTGATACAAGAAGTCGACGGTGAAGAAGTTTACGTTTTCGGTATCGCCGTTAAAGGTTGCCGAAACGGCGCCGTTTTGAGCGGTGGTGGAGTATGCGCCGTCTTCTTCGGTAACGGCGGAGCTTATAACCCAATCGCCTTCGGAAGTTTGCGAGCCTTCGGAAGCGGTAAGGTCTTTAACGCTCAACTTCACGTCACGCGTGCCGAAAGCAACGGTCGTAAACGAAGTAAAGGACAGCCCGCCGCAACTTAAAATAAGTTCGTCGTTGATATAGAAAGTTGTACCGCCCGGCTCGAAAACCGTTTTAAGCGTTACGTAAGCGTCGTAGGGAAGTTTTTCACGCGGGATACGTTCGGACGAGTACGAAGGATAACCGTTACCCGGCGCGTATACGGAAGCGTAGGGAAGATGTTCTTTGTCGCCCGCGTTCAAAAACAGTTGCATGGTGTAGCCGCTGTAATTAAAGCCTACCCAATGGTCGCCCGCGGTGATGTTTTCAGAGTATTTGAAGGTCGCGCTTATCTCGCCGACTTTAGACATATCGCCGTCGTAGACGATATACGAAGCCGTGTGCGCGGGATCGATTGAGTATTCGCCCGCGTTTTCAGTAGCCTTGAAGTTTCCGCTCGCAGTCCACTTACCTTCTTTCGAGCGCTCGGTTACAGTTATAGATTTGACGCTCGCTTCGACTTCGCTTGCGACGAAGGAAATATCCGAAGCGGTCGTAAAGACGAGTCCCGTGCAGGTTATGATCGTTTCGGCGTTGAGTCTTACGATAGCTTCGCCTTCGTCTAAAACGAGAGTGAGCGTATTGAAAGCTCCGCGCGGCATCTTTTCACGCGGGGTGCGCGAGTATATGGTAGACCAGTTGGGATCTTTCGCCTGCGGAACGTATACGGCGATATAAGGCTGCGCTGTCGCGTGCGTTGTGTTGAGATAAAAACGGAATTGATACCCGTCGACGTCAAACCCGAGCCAGTCAAGCCCGCTCGTAGTCGCGTTCGCCGTGTATAAAAATTCGACGTCGACTTTACCTACCGTCGACGCATCGCCGTCGTAAGTTACGGTGTTCTGACCGCTGTAATCGGTAGTCGTATATACTCTGCCGACGAGAGAGAACCCGTCGGAATATGTCCAATCGTCTGCGGCAAACGCAAAAAACGACGTTGCCCCGACGGTTACGAACGCAACTAAAATCGCGGATAACAGCGTTATAGCGGCATATTTGAATTTTTTAGTCATATTTTTATCTCCAAATAAAATAATTAACGTTTTTTTGCTATCGCAAAAAATCGTTATTGCTTAGGTGTCGTGAACCGCAAAGCCTGCGGCAGTTATATTTTGACTGTCATCAAAGTTATATTCGGCTGTCGCCGAGTTATATTTGCCTTTCGCAAGTTATATTTTAATTAACGTTTTTGCTTGTAACAAGCAAAAACCGTTAGAACTATCGATCGTGGAACGCTTGACGGCGAAAATAAATTCCGCCTTGTCGCTCTCGAAAGAAATTATATAATAATTATCGTCATTATTCATCACGCCGCAAGGCGTGTATATCATCAAAGCGATAGCTTTGTATATCACCAAGGCGTCAGCCTTGTATATCATCACGAGCTTGCTCGTGCATATCATCACGCCGTAAGGCGTGTATTATCTTCTCGGCGATTTTAGCCCGAAGGCTTGCAGGGGGATAAAAAATCGCTTCGACCGACAATTCCGTTAAATTGCGTAGCAATTCTGGTCGACTATATATCAAAGCTCGCTTTGATATGCAAATTTTGATTTTTGTCAAAATTTGCGGTCGACTATTCCGCATTCCGAATTCCGAATTTTCAGCTACGGTCGTCAATTTTTAATTATCTCTTTTCACTTCTGCGTGGCAAAAGGGAAATTCAGCCGCGCGGCACCGTCGGCGCCGCGCGGCCAAAAACAAAAGGGGTTTAAATGGAACTTACTTAATAATTAGTCGTTTTCTTTCTTGCGAACGAATACGAGAGCGCCTAAAACGGTTACGATACCCATGATAGCCGCGCCTGCGCCGATAACGCCGCTACAGCCGACTTTCTTCTTGGAAGAAGACGTGGTTTCTTCTTCGGAATCGGCTTCGGAAGTGATTTCGGAAGTCGTGGCGGAAGTTTCGGGATCTTCGGGCTGAGCGGGTTTTTCGGTGAGAGCTTCCATAGCCCCGTTAAGATCGGCGGTGAGAGCGTCTACCTGTTCCTGCGTGGCGTCGGAAGCGACGCCCTTCGCGGCGGTAAGAGCGGCGGCGAAAGCAGCCCAGCTTTCTTCGGTGTAATTTTCTTCTTCGTACGCGTCGGCTGTTTCGATAGCGACGGCGAGAGCCTTAACGCTTACGAGAGCTGCCTGAGTGTCGGTTATGGCTTTGACTTTGGCGTCAACTTCGTCCTGAGTCGCGGTTGAACTTGTCAGAGCGCCGTCTGCGATAGCGTCGTCGAAAGCCTTCCAGCTTACGGGCGTGTATTCGCGTTCGTTCATTTCCTGTTGAGCTTCCATCGCGGCAAACACGGTGGTTTTAAGAACGGAAACATCAACGAGAGCGGCGGTAGCTTCGGTTATAGCCGTGGTAGCGGCGTCGACTTCGGTCTGCGCGGAGTTCGCGGTGAGAGCTTCGCCCGCGGCAAGCGCGGCGGTAAGAGCTTCCCAACTGCCCGTAGTATAGTTTTCTTCGTCCAGAGCTTCGGCGGCGTCAACTGCGGCGGTGTAAGCGGTGAAATCGGCAACGTTCGTAAGACCTTCGGTCGCGGCGGTAAGAGCGGCGGTAAGAGCGTCGATATCCGATTGAGTAGCTTCGTCGGAAGCGTTCTTGGCGGCGGCAAGAGCCGTAGCGAAGGTTTCCCAGCTTGCGGGGGTGTAGCCCGTTTCGGTATAAGCTTCGGCGGTGGCGATAGCCGCTTTCAACTCGGCAACGCTTACGAGCGCTTTATGCGCGTTTTCGATAGCCGTGGCAGCGGCGTCGACTTCGGTCTGCGCGGAGTTCGCGGTGAGAGCTTCGCCCGCAGTAAGAGCGGCGGTAAGAGCCGTCCAGCTCGTAGCGGTGTAATTTTCTTCCTTCAAAGAGCTCGTAGCTTCGACGGCGGCGTTGTAAGCCGTGAAGTCGGCGGCGGCTTTAAGAGCGGATTTCGCAGTCGCGAGAGCGCTTTCGGCGGCGGTCACCTGTTCGGCGGTCGTTGAAGAAGTTGCGCCTTCAACGAAAGCTTTTGCGGTGGCAAGACCTTGAGCGAAAGTCGTCCAGCTTGCGGGGGTGTAATCCGATTCCGTCAAAGCTTCCGCGGCGGTGATAGCCTTCTTCAAAGAAGCCATATTGGTTATTTTGTTAAGGTTTTTGACCTTCATTTCGACGTCGCGGGTCTGGAAAGCGATGCTGCCGATAGTGTTGAAAACGATGCCTTCGCAGGACAGCACGAGTTTGCCGTTGACGTAAACGTTTACGAGATTCTTGGTGTCGGTGCTTTCGTCGAAAGCCAACTTCAAGGTGTTGTAAGCGTTGAGCGGCATATCCGTTCTCGGGATACGGTTGCCGTCGTTAGTCCAGCTGGGCGCTGACCAACCGGGCTGATAAACGGACATATACGGGAGATACTGTTCGCCGTAAGGAGCGTTAAGGAACATCTGGAAGGTGAAACCGTCGACGTTGAAGCCGAGCCAGTGGTCGCCGGCGATCGTCGTCGAAGTGTAATAGAAGTCGGCGGTCACGGCGCCGAACGAAGAGTAGTCACCGTAATAAGTCAAAACGGAAGAAGAACCCGAAGCGGCGAGAGAATATTCGCCTGCGTTTTCGGTGGCGGTAAAGCCACCCATAGGTATCCAGCCTTTAATGGGCTCTTTCTCTACGGTAAGGTTTTTAACGCTCATCTTTACGTCACGCGTGCAGAATAATATCTCGGTAATGTTCGTGAAAGAGAAACTGGTATTTTCGTCCTTACAATCGAGAATAAGCGTATCGCCGGCGTAAACCTTGATATTCTCTTCGTTGAAGGTTATCTTCAAATTCGTGTAAGTATTGAGCGGGAAGAGTTCACGAGCTACGCGGCCGCTGTTTTCGTTGGAGTAAAGACAGCCGGAACCTAAATAAACGCTCATATAGGGGAGATACTGCGTTCCGTAAGGCGCGTTGAGCGTGAACTGGAAGTAATATTGATTGCCGTTATCGGTAACTCTGAAACCTACCCATTCGTCGCCCGCCGTAGTCGTATCGGTGTAATAAACGTCGGCGCTGACGGAGTTGATAGGTCTGTCGGTATAGCTTCCGGTATAAGCGATGGTGGAAAGAGTATGCGAAGCGTAAGCGTCGGTGGCGTATTCGCCTTCGTTTTCGGTAGCTTTAAAGTTGCCGTAAGTGGTATCTGCTACCCAACCGTCGGAAGCGGCGCTTACCTTTGCGGGCGCGACTACGAACGCAAGACCGAGCGCTAAAACGAGCGCGAGCGCAAGCGATAACAAAGCTTTGCCAAGTTTGGTTTTAAACATTATTTGTCCTCCTTGTTTTGCTCATTGAGCCATTTATTATATATGTTATCGTAAACCGATTGCTCGATTACGGGGTTCCCTTTCGAGTAGGAAGGAATCCACTGATCTTTCGCCACGCGGCGGTCGGTGGTGGAAATATCGCTTCTCCACTTATCGCGCTCGGCTTTATCTCTGAAATTCGGCACGGCTTGCGGAATTCCGCCCGCGAGCACCGATTTATACGCAAATATCCCGGGAAGGAACATATCCATGGCTTCGTAGATATCCACTATATCACACGGCTCGTTCAAAAGCGCGCTTATGAAGTTTTCGACGATAAGTCTGTCGGCTAAGGCGTGCCCGTAGCTTTCCGTTTCTCCGAACTGCGTTTTGGGAACGTACCCGTCGACGTCGTCGCAAAAGACCGTTTCTTCAGGGTTGATGGAAGCGTAGACCTTGCCGTGCGGGCTGTCTTTGGCGTTGACGGCGGCTTCTCTCGCGCCTTCTATCTTGCCCTTACTGCACGTCATCGAAAACCAGACGCTGTTCTTGCTCGTCTGACCGTGACAGCTTCTGACGAGCGCGCCGTTTTCCAAAGTCACTATTTCCATGGCGAACGGAGCGCCGAGAATGCCTTGGCGGCGGCACTTGTCGTTATACGGCGGCTCGAAGCCCGTAACGCTTATCGGGCGCAAGCCCGTGGAATGGATTATCGGTCCGAGCGAGTGAGTGCAGTAATAAAAGGCGTGCTTTATATTGCGCCAATGTTCGGGGTTTCCGTACGTCAGGTTATGCCAGATAGGTTCGCAGTTGTGGAAGTATTCGCCTTCGGCGTATTCGAGATTACCGAGCGCGCCGCTTTTATACAGCCTGCGCATTTCGCGCGGGGCGTCGAGATAGCAGTAGTTTTCCGAAAAACAGTAAAGCTTTCCGCTTCGTTCAACGGCGTCGACGAGTTCGGCGGCTTCCTTTAAGGTCTGGGCGGGCAAAACTTCGCTCATGACGTTAATGCCCGCGTCGAGACAGCGTATGGCAAACGGCGCGTGTTCGTTCGCGAAGTTGGCGAGTATTATCCCGTCGAGCTCTATCTTTAAAAGCTCGTCGAAGCTGTCGGTGATTATAGGCTTTTTCTCCTGCGTGGAGAAGAATTTTTCAAGGTCGGCGTAGACGACGGGGTTGTTATCGCACACCGCCACGAGCTCGGCTCTTTCCGATTTGATACAGTATTGTAAGATTTCTTTGCCGCGGCAACCGCCGAGCACTGCGATTTTTGCTTTTTTCATGTCGTTTTCGTCAGTCTTTCGCGGGCGAGTATGTTTTTTACCCGATCGCATCGCCCGCCGCGATTTTCGACGCGGGGGCATAATAATTGAGTTTACGGTTTCAGTATAACAAAAGAAGGGGGCGTTGTCATTGAATTATTTTTCGCTGTAATGAAACTTTTTCTCTTTTTTGAAAAAACTTAAAATTCTTCAAAAACACTTGACAGCGGCGTAAGACGGTCGTAAACTTAAACGGGGCTTAAAAAGCGCCGAAAAGCAAAGGGAGCTAAAATATGCCTAAAAATAATTTCGCGAGCATTTGTCAGTTTCCACAGGAGACGGAATACAGCAGGGGCAACGACATAGTCGTCACCAACTTTGTTTACGAGCATAAACCCGCCGATTACGGCGAGTTCTATCACGAAGACCACTACACCTTTTTTCTGATAACGCACGGCGAGTGCAACTTCACCACCGACTACGAAACTTTTTCTTTGAAGCGCGGGGATTGCTGTTTTACGTTTCCGCAGAAAAGGTATAAGTTTTCGGAATGCGACAAATCGAGAATGCTGTATATCTCGTTCATAAACCCCGCGGCGAAGATACTTTTAAACTCGCTCGACATAACTTACGTTTCGCCCGTGCGCGGCGGATTCGAAGATAAGATCGCCTTCTTTTTGAAGGAATTCAACCGCTCGAAGCTTTTGGAAGCGCCGTATCTTATCCCGCACAGCCTGCTCGAATACGCTTTGAGCTTTTTCGTTCGCCCGCAAAGCTTGGCAAGCCCCAAGCCCGATAATCTGACGCTCGTCAATAATATTTTGAAATACGTCGACGAAAACTATGCGGAAAAAATAAGCCTTGAAGAAATAGCCAAGGAAAATTACGTGAGCTATAACTACCTGTCGCAGACGTTCGCAAAAACCGTCGGCACGACGTTTTCCAAATATCTCGTCGGAGTAAGACTGCGCCACGCCGTCGATATGCTTATAAGAAGCGATTTGTCGATCTCCGAAATATCTTATAAATGCGGATTCAATAACGTCAATTATTTTATAAAGACCTTTAAATCGTATTACGAACTCACCCCCAACGAGTACCGCAAAAAAGGCGTAGGACGACATAGAAAATAATTAACGGTTTTTCTTGATGAAGAAAAGAAAAACCGTTAATTATATGTTTCGACTTCGGCGCGCGCCGAAGTTATAAGCCCGAAATACGGGTAAAAGAGTTTGATATTGACACCTTTTCACCGTAAATGATATAATTAACTCAATAATTCGGGAGGTAATTATATGACCAAAAAGATACTGTCTGCCGTAGTATTGACTTTACTTGCGGCGGCGCTTACCGCTTTATGCGGCTGTCAGCTCTCTTCGGGCAAAAAGTACGGCACGCTCACCTTAAACGACGTGCAGATCGCCTACGGCGAGACGTACGAACTTCAACCTGAGTTCTCCGAACAAGCCGAAGAACTCACTTACACCTTCGACGGCGACGCCATTTCCATCGAAGACGGCGTTATAACCGCTCTCGTTGCCGAAACGACGACCGAAGTCACCGCAAAGAGCAAACATTTCTCGGTAAAATTCACCGTAACGGTCGGAAAGGACTACGGAACGCTCACCTTAAACGACGTAAGCGTCACGTTTGCGGGAGAAGTTTTATTATACCCCGTTTTCTCTGACGAAGAATACGAATCGGACGTTACTTACGCTTTTGAAGGAAACGATATCGCGATAGAAGACGGAAAGGTCAAAGGGCTCGTTCCCGACACCGTGACTACCGTCACCGCGACGACCGAATATCACAAAACGACGTTCGACGTTACCGTAACCAATCTCAACGCCGTGCTTACCAACCCCGACGGGGCGGAATCCAAATTCGCCGTTCCTACCCCCGACGACGATACTTACATCGTGACGGCTACGGTAGAAGTTTCGGAGTATCGCCCGTGGTCAAGGCTTTGCGCCTGGGCTTTCAACGCAAGCGACAACAGCTGGTATAATATCGAAATGTTCGGCGACGGACATATCCACCTTTTCGCGCATTTCAACGGCGTTGAAAAATACTGGATACACCTTTTCCATAAAGACGCCGTGACCGACGAAAACGGAAATATCGTATTCGACGTCGCGCTTTTGAAGCAAGGTCAGGCTACGAGATTTTACGTAAACGGCAATCTCGTCTGCTTCTTTACGGAAAGCGAGATGAACGGCTACGACGGGCTCGGCGCTTTGGAAGTGACGGCTTGCGCCAACCGTGACGACGGCGGCGAATACAAGACCGAACTCAAAAACGTTTTCTACGCCGAAGGGGATTCGGAGCTTTACGAAAGCTTTACGAATAACGTAAGCTTTGCCGATACGACGTTCGTTTCCGAAGACGGCGCCGAACAGTGGTACAGATTCGGCGACGTAAGCGCCGTTATGGGTGACGATTATCTCTTTTCGACTACCGTCGAAATAAACGAATACGACGCAGGTTACACGAGAACGAGCTCGTTCGCCTTCAACAGCTGGGATAACTGCTGGTACAATATCGAAATGAACGACCAAGGCGCCTTCCACCTGTTCGGGCGCTTCAACGGCATTGAAAAATACTGGATATATCTTTTCAATAAGAACGACGAAGGCGTGACCGTTGACGGAAAGATACGCTATACCGTCGATATCCTTAAAAAAGGTATGGCTACGTGGTGCTTCGTAAACGGGAAACTCGCGTGCGCGTATTCCGAAGCCGAAATGGCAGGCTTTGCCGATTACCACGGCTGGAACGATCTGAGAACGCTTGAAATTTCCTTCGCTACCGATACGGGTTGGAGAGACGGCACGGGCTATTCGATAACCTTCTCCGACGTCAGCGCAAAGAGCGCTTCGGGCGATGAATACGCCGCCGCCCTTGCCGCGACCGAGTATAAGAACGAAGAGACCGTTCTATCAAGCGAAAACGGAGCGGAAACCAAGTACGTACTCGGCAATTTATATAACCTTTATAATAATTTCGTTCTCGAAACGACCGTAAACGTCGAAAAGTACCGCGAGAACGGCTGGACGAGACTTTCGGCTTTCGCCTTCAACGCCAGCGACAACAGCTGGTACAACATTGAAATGAACGAAGGCGGCGACGTAATATTGTACGCGCGTTTCAACGGCGTTGAAAAGTACGGCATCAAGCTCTTCAACATCAACGACGAAGGCGTTTTAAACGAAGGAACGTTCGCGTTCTCGGCGGCGCTTCTCAAAAAAGGTCAGGAAACCTTCTTCTATATCAACGGCAAACTCGTATGCAATTTCACCGAGAGCGAAATGAACGGTTACGCAACGCTCGGAACGCTCGAAATTACCGCCTGCGCCAACAGAGAGTGGGCAAACGCCGGCGAATACGAAGTAAAATTCCTGAACACGACGATTTATTCCGCCGATTCCGAAACCTACGGAGAATATCTTTCGGAGCTTGAATAAGCGTTAAAATCATTCGAGTATAAAACCTTACGTTTACGCCGCGGTAAAAATATTTTTACCGCGGCTAACTATAAATAAAAGGAATAAATATGAAGTTAAAAAGTTTTATTATAAAAAGCATTTGCATATTCGCCTGCGCAGCGGTGACGACTGCCTGCGCGACGCTTTACGCAAAGCCGAACGTCGACGCAATTATAATAATAGACCGTGGGGTAACTGATTTGAAAAGCAATATAACCGAAATGAATTTAAAAGGCTACGTCGGCACTAACCTGAAAAACAATATAAAATACTGGCAGAAAACGGCGTACCGTAACAACACCAACATAATCGAACAGATCTTACGAGCAAATCAGGACGCGGGCACGAGCTTCGGCTCGGTACTCGGAACGGACTTTTTCGGCGTGGATTCTTATTACGATATAGATATCGTCGACCATAACGGCTCAAACGCGATAGGCTTTACTTTAAAGAGAATGCCCGCTTCTTTCGGCGACCGCGATATTGCTTTTTCACGCGACCAGACCGCCGTCACAGACTGGACGGGCGCTTACGAGCTTTGGTTCGAGGTCGACGCGAGCGAAGCTCCCGAAGGAATAAGTTTCAGATTGACCATCGAAGAAAACTCCGTCGGAAGAGAGACGTGGTCGCTTATCCCCGGAAAGAGCGTATATACTATAAGCAACTCTTCAAGAACGCCCGTCGTAGTTGAAGACGGCGGATACGTTCCCCTTCCCGCGGGATTTCGCGGCATAGTCGCCCTTCCGCTCAACGAGCAAATCTTTTCACGCTACTTTAACGATAACGGCAACGGCAGATTCGACCTGTCTTTCGTAGCACAGATGATAACGTCTATAAAGGGAAAGTCGTCACAGATAGATAAGACTATTTACGTAGATAATTTCGCTATCGTCGGAAACGTCGACGGCGTGACTCCGCCGTATACAGCGACGGACGCGTCGTTTACATACAAGACGGTCTGGGATATGCAGGCGCTTTCCCCGCGCGACGGGTATACGGCAAGTTCGCTGCCCTGGTACGGGGAATTCGTCGGGAAGCTCTTGACGGGTATGGCTTATTGCTATAAAGTTGAGCCGGACGAAGAGCTTTTATCCGCCGCCGAAGAGATAATCGACGAGCTTGAAAAAGCGCAAGGCGCCGACGGATATCTCGGCGTGTTCAAGGGCGGCGCGAGATTTTCGATAAACGCTTCCAACTGGGATCTATGGAATCACTATCACTGCGTGGTAGGGCTTATCGAGTGGTATAAACTGACTAAAAACGAAAAGGCGCTTTCCATAGCAATAAAGGCGCTCGATCTCATTTACGAAACGTTCAAGGACAAAACGTATCTCGTTGCGGGCGGATTTGAAACAAACCGCGGCATAGCGCACGGGTACGCCGTCGCCTATCAGGTAACGGGCGACGAAAAATATCTTGCCGAAGCCGAGCGGATAATCACGCAAGACTGTCAGGATAGCAACGGTTGGTATAAATCGGCGCTTTTCGGAAGGCATTTTTACACGTCGAGCTCGGCGCGCTGGGAAGTTCTTCATATGATAATGACGCTCGGTATTTTATATCAGGAAACGGGCAAGCGCGAGTATTACGACGTTATGTCTGAGATCTGGGAAGATATTTTACTTACCGACGTTCACAACGACGGCGGCTTTACCACCAACGAAGGCGCTATCGGCGATCCTTACGCCGACGGAGTTATTGAAACGTGCTGTACGGTCGCCTGGATGGCGTTCACCAACGAATACTATAAGTATAACAAAACTTCCGTCGTTGCGGACGAATTGGAGCGTTCTTACTATAACGCCATGCTCGGGAGCCTTCTCGACGACGATAAATATTGCTCATACAATACTCCGATGAACGGTATTCAGGGCTCGGCGGGCGGCTACGACGGCAGAAGAGTTACTTCTCAACAGGATATTTCCTTCCAGTTCAACAACGGTTCGCCCGACTTCAACTGCTGTCAGGCAAACCTTGCGCGCGGGCTTGGGCAAATCGTCGAATGGGCTTGCGTTTCGGACGAAAATGCGCTATACTTGAATTACTACGGAACGAGTACGATAAGAACGAGCGTTGACGGGCTTCCCGTCACGATAAAACAGACGACGGGATACCCCGTCGACGGCAAAGTAAAAATAGAAATATCGGGGCTTGAACGCGACGCCGAGTTTACGCTCTTTTTGCGTATCCCCTCCTGGGCGAAAGGATCGAGAATATCTCTCGACGGCGTAAGCTCGACAGCCGAATGCGGAAGGTATTACGAGCTTAAAAAGTCGTGGCGCAACGGCGACGCGATAACTCTCGATTTAGCCATGAACTTCCATTTCTGGAAAGGTAAAAATTCTTCTTCCGATACGCTTACTTCGGTGTACTACGGACCTATACTTCTCGCGCTCGACGGCAATTATTCAAGTTCTATTGGTCACGCTTTCAGCGTAAAAGACTTCGAGAACGCGACGGTAAATTCGGGCGCCGCAAACGGGTGCATGGCGTTTGTGGACGTTCCGTTATTCGGCGGAGATACCGTCAGGCTCGTAGACTTTGCAAGCGCCGGCAAATATAACGGAAACGCTCAACCGTCGACTTACGTTTCGTGGCTGAAAGTGACCGATTCTTCGGTAGTTTCGGATGACGCGCATAAAAGGTGGACGGGCTCGGACAAAAATTACGTTTTATCTTCGGAAGATCTGTCGCTTCCGCGCCGCGGTTACTACGCGGGAGAATTCGTCGAGATAGCCGCAAGCGACGATATAACGTCGATTACGGCAAACGGAACTACTCTCGTGCCCGAAAACGGAAAATACCGCTTCGCTATGCCCGATAAAGACGTTATCTTAGACGTCGTTTATAAAGAAACGCCCGACGCTTCCGCAAGTTATTCGAGCGAAAGCCATAAGCCGTCAAACGGCGGCTCGGGCTGTTCGGGTATAGGCGCGGGCGCCGCTACCGCCGCGTGCGTAGTGACGGCAGGAGCCGCGTTTATCGCCAAAAAACGCCGCAGGCGTCAATAATAAACAGTTTTAAAAGCGCGTTAGCGACACTCTCGTTGGCGCGCGACCATAAAGGGAAAATATGGACAGATATATCGAAAAAGTCATAACCGTTTCAACGTGGGACAAACAAGTCGATAAATACGTTAAAGCGCTCAACTGTAAGACTCGCCGCGATATCTTACAGCTTCTCGTCGGCGAACCGCGAAGTATATGGAATATCGCCGAAACGCTCAACGTTCCGCTGTCTACCGTATCGGAACACGTGAACGTGCTTTTAAAAACGGGGCTCGTATCCGTCGTGAGAAGGGTTTCCGACCGCGGACACGGAAAGATAATCGCCCTTCAATACGAAAAACTTCAATTCGACTTTCACAAAGAGATCACGCGATACAACAAGACCAACTATTCCGTCCATATCCCGATAGGAAGTTACTCGTCTTTCAAGATACACGAGCTTTGCGGAATGTTGAGCGCGAAAGGCTATCTCGGCGCGCGCGACGACCCTAACACCTTCTACTGCCCGCTTCGGTCGTACGCTCAACTTATATGGTTCGACTACGGGTATCTCGAATACGTAATTCCGCTCGAAGAAAAGGAGCGTAAAAACGTGGAATCGCTTTCTATCTCGGCGGAAGTTTGTTCGGAAACGCCCGGATATAACGAGACGTGGACTTCGGATATATTTTTCGAGATAAACGGAGTGGAAACGGCGCTTTACACTTCTCCCGGCGACTTCGGCGCAAGGCGCGGGCTGTATACGCCCGAGTGGTGGAACGGCGGCACTCAATACGGGCTGTTAAAAAAAGTGGAAGTCAACAAAAACGGCTGTTTTCTCGACGGAGTACCCTCTTCCCGCGTCACTCTCGACGACCTTAAGATTGCCGAAAACCCGACGGTCACTTTCAGAATAGGCGTAAGAGAAAACGCCGTCAACCGCGGCGGAATAAATTTATTCGGCAAGGAGTTCGGCGATTACGCGCAACATATCGTTCTTACCGTTTCTCACGCGGTAGAAGAATAAACAAACGGTTTTTCCGCAATTATTAAGAACGCCGAGGCGAACTTTCGGTTCGCCTCGGCGTTTTATCTTTTTTTAAAAGTATCTCAGTATACGAGATTTCTGCTCGTGTCCTTTTCTTCGGGAACTTTCTTCTCGAATATGTGCATGACTTCGGGTTTGAACGTGAAGCTTACCTCGCCGCCTTCTTCGATGGCTTTCGCAAGATTTGCCGAAAGTCCTATCATCGGTACGCGGATAATGAGGCTCTTGCCGCCCGCTTCCGCGTGTACGTGCATTTCGCTACCCATCATCTCGGATATGGTAACTTTCGCCTTTACGCCGTCGCCTTCCGTAAGTTCGATATGTTCGGGTCTTACGCCGAGCACGATATCCTGTTCGGTTGCGCCCTTTTTGGCAAGCACTTCGTTGGCGTATGCGCCGAGCGGGAAGTCTTTGCCGCAAAGTTCTACGCTGTAGCCGTTAGCGCCTTTT
>CACXHH010000172.1 GCA_902767455.1 uncultured Eubacteriales bacterium | reverse complement strand
GCAGAAGGTATGCTCGACGAAACTTTCTATACGGGCAGCGTTGACGTCACCCTTGCCGACGGCAGGGAAGCAGGCGTCGAAAATATAGCCGTGGGCGACGTGATAAAGCTCAGCGAACTCGACGTTCTGCCTTGCGACGGCATAGCTCTCGACGATATGAAGATAGACGCTTACGTTCCGCTCGGCGTTCCCGAACTTACCGTCGAAAAGGGCGAAACGGTGTACGCGGGCAGCGTTCTTCTTTCGGCAAGCGCCGAAGTCGAAACGACCGCGACTAACGCCGACAGCAAAGTCAATCTCGAAAAGAAGAAGTTTACCGAAAAGCTCGAAAAAGCTTCGGAAGTTCCCTTTGCCGTAAAGGCTGTAAACGCTGCGGTTATAATACTTTCTCTCGCCGCGGCGTTCGCTATCCCCGCACTTATCGGCGGCGACTATATGACGGGGCTTCGTCTTTGGGGCTCGCGCGCGATAGCCGTTATGGCGGCGGCAACGCTCGTCTACGGCTGGACGATGGGGCTTAACTGCGTTAAAAACGCTATGACGGTTGCAAGAAGCGCGCGCGTAGACTTTGCGAGCGCTCGTTCGCTTGAAACCTTCGCAAGCGCCGACGACTTTGAATTCTTATCTTCCACGCTCACCGAAAACGGCGCCGTCAAACCCGACGTTTACGGAAGCATGAACGAGCTTATGTCGCTCGGAGTTAAAAACGTTTCCGTCGATTTCGACGAAAAGGTCACGGACGACGTCAAGAGCAAACTTACGTTCAAACAGAACGCCGTGAAGGGCGAAAAGAAAGTCGTCGTCGGCAAAGACGTGACTTTCGGAAGCGGCGGCAAGGTCGACGTTTTAAACGGCGAGATAGTTTTCGTTCCGTACGCATACAGGCTCGCCAAACGCGCTGTAGGTTGGAAAAAAGCCGTAATCGTCGTAAAAATAATAGCGACGGCGCTTCTTATAGCGGGCGCGTTCGTTTTCGACGCGGCGGCGTTCTGCCCCGTGTACTTCGGCGCCATAAGCGGGCTTATAGCTTCGTTATCGGCTGTTTCTCTCCTTATAACCACCAAAAAGAGCAACTGACGGCGGAAGGTTTTTTCCGCTTTCAACGGCGTTTAAACGAAAGCCGTCAATCCTTTAAGCCGTCAACCCTTTAATTAAAAGGATACCGTATATATGAAAATAATCAAAAAATTACTCGAATCGGTCAACGGGTACTGGCGCAGTACCATACTGACGCCGATATACGTTTCGCTCGAAGTTGTCGTCGACACGCTTATTCCGTTCACGATGACCTATTTATTGAAGAGCTTACAACAGGGAGAACTCACGCCCGTGTTTATTTACGGCGGAATAATCATCGCGTTGGCGTTTGCGGCGCTCGCTCTCGGTGCGCTGTCGGGCGCGCAGTGCGCGATTTCGTCGAGCGGGTTTGCGCGCAATCTGAGAAGGAATATGTTCTACAAGATACAGACCTTCTCTTTCAATAATATCGACAAGTTTTCCAACGCTTCGCTTATTACGAGAATGACTACCGACGTAGCTTTCGTGCAGAACGCGTTCATGATGATAATAAGGACGGCGGTGCGTTCTCCGCTCGTTCTGATATTTGCGGTGGTGATGTCGATAATCATCGGCGGGCCCATTTCGCTTATCTACGTCGTTATAATCCCCGTGATGATAGCGGCGCTTCTTCTGATCTTCATGATGGCTTCGCGCCACTTCAAAAAGGTCTTTAAAAAATACGATAAACTCAACAACGTCGTCGAAGAAAATATTTCGGGTATGCGAGTCGTCAAGTCCAACGTTCGCGAAAAACACGAGATAGAAAAGTTTTCCGAATCGGCGAACGATATTTACGCTATCTTTTCCAAGGCGCAGGGCATAATCGTATTCGCCGGCCCGGTCATGCAGTTGTCGATGTATACGTGCATAACGCTCATCTTCTACTTCGGCGCCAAGGCGATACTCGGCGAAGGCGTGCTCGACCTTGAAGAATTGAGTGCGCTCATAACTTACGCCATGCAGGTTCTTATGAGCCTTATGATGCTTTCGATGATATTCGTGCAGACGGTCATCGCCAAATCTTCCGCCGAAAGAATATACGAAGTTCTGACCGAAACGCCCGATATAGTCAACAAAGAAAACGCTTTGACTACCGTAAAGGACGGCAGTATCGACTTCGATAACGTCAGTTTCAAGTACAGCGCCGGCGCCGAGATAGACAGTCTTTCAAAAATCGACCTGCACATCGCAAGCGGCGAAACGATAGGCGTGCTCGGCTCCACCGGCTCGGGAAAAACTACGCTCGTGCAGCTTATCCCGAGGCTTTACGACGTCACCGAAGGCTCTTTAAGAGTAGGCGGTGAAAACGTTGAAGATTACGACCTCACGGCTTTAAGAAAGAGCGTTTCTATGGTGCTTCAAAAGAACGTGCTTTTCTCGGGTACGGTCAGAGAAAATCTGCTGTGGGGTAAGGAAGACGCCACCGACGAAGAGATCGCCCGCGCTCTCGAAATTTCGGCAAGCGACGAGTTCGTTCAAAGGATAGGCGGGCTGGAAGCTCGGATCGAGCAGTCGGGCGCAAACCTTTCTGGCGGGCAACGCCAAAGGCTGTGCATCGCAAGAGCCATTATCGGCAACCCGAAAATTCTTATCATGGACGACTCGACGAGCGCCGTCGATATGAACACCGATCTCAATATCAGAAAGGCGTTTAAAGAGTTTATGCCGGAAACTACCAAGATAATTATCGCGCAAAGGGTAGCTTCCGTTTCTTCGTGCGACAGGATAATCGTTATGGAAGACGGCAAGATAAACGCCGTCGGCACGCACGACGAATTGCTCGCTTCAAACGAAATATACCGCGATATTTACCAGTCGCAGACGAACGAAGGAGGTGACTTCGATGTCGTTAAGAACTGAAAAGCTTAAATCAAAGCGCCGCCCGATGCCTTCGATGGCTAAAAACCCGATGAAAACGCTCGGCAGGCTTCTCAAATTCATTTTCAGAAGATACTGGCTGCTGTTCGTTATCGTTTTCGTATGTATAGCGCTGTCGAGTTTCGCGTCCGTTCAGGCAAGCTCGATGATAAGCGACGTCACTTCGGCAATAGAAAAACAGCTCGTAAACAAGCTCAACGGTTCAGCCGTCGATTATTCTGAAATTTTCAGGATAATCCTTACCATGGTCGCGATATTCGTATCGATATGTTTACGAAGATGCAGAGCTTCCCCGTTCGCTACTTCGACACGCACACCTTCGGCGAAACGATGAGCCACTTCACCAACGATACCGACACGCTCGAACAGCTCATCAGCAACTCTATTCCGCAGATATTCAACTCGACGATGACGATAATCTTCTGTCTCGTCACCATGTTCGTTATGAGCTGGCAGTTGACGATCGTGGTGCTTATCACGGTGTTCGCGATGTTCTTTGCGATAAAGGGTATCGGCGGAAAGAGCGCGCGCTTCTTTACCGCGCAACAGCGTTCTTACGCAGATTTCGACGGCTATATCGAAGAGATGCTCCAAGGTCAGAAGGTCGTAAAAGTTTTCTGCTACGAAGAAAAAAACGAGCAGGCGTTCGACAAAGTCAACGACGAGTATTGCTATAATCTCACTCAAGCGCACAAGTACGCGAATATCTTTATGCCGATAATGGCTAACCTTACTTACGTTCAGTACGGGATAATCGCGATAGTCGGCGCCGTAATGGCGGCTAACGGCTCGCTCATGCTTTCGTCAAACGTTATTTCGGGAACGGAACAGACGGCTCTCGGCGTTATCGTAGCTTTCCTTGCGTTAAGCAGAACGTTCACAAGACCTATAAATATGGTGTCGCAGCAGTTCAACTCCATAGTTCTCGCGCTCGCCGGCGCCGAAAGGATATTCGAGCTTATGGATACCGCGCCCGAAACCGACGAAGGCACGGTCACTCTTTCTACGGGCGCGCTCACGGAGAACGGGTTTAAGGAAGGCGAAGGCGAATTGTACTGGAAGATACCTTCCGCCGACGGCTTTGACTATAAAAAAGTGGAAGGCGACATCAAGCTCGAAAACGTCAACTTCTCTTACGACGGTGTCAAGTCCATTTTAAAAGATGTAAACGTTTACGCGCACGTAGGTCAGAAGGTCGCGCTCATCGGTAAGACGGGCGCCGGCAAGACGACTATTTCCAACCTTATCAACCGCTTTTACGACATCGACGACGGCGTTATCTATTACGACGGTATCGACGTAAAGAATATCGCAAAGAGCGATCTTCGTAAAACGCTCGGCGTAGTGTTGCAGGAAGTAAACCTGTTCACGGCTTCCGTTAAAGAAAATATCCGTTACGGAAACCCCGACGCGACCGATGAAGAAGTTTACGCCGCCGCAAAGCTCGCCCGCGCAGACGACTTTATAAAAAGGCTTCCCGAAGGTTACGACACGATAATCACGG
>CACXHH010000171.1 GCA_902767455.1 uncultured Eubacteriales bacterium | reverse complement strand
GACGGGCGGAATGAAAGAAGAAATGCTTCTCGAATCGGTCGCCTTCAAGGTTGTTTACAACGTCGACACCAAAACCCGTTACCTGCACCGCCTGACCGATACCGAATCGGTAAACAAAGTCATGGCGTGGTTGCAGACGGAAGAATGCACTTCTATTTTCGCTTGATAGGGAGATAAAACGATGAAAAGAAAACTTTTGACGACCGCTCAGGTCATTGAATACGTCTTTACCTTCCTTTACTTTTTAGTCACCGCCGCGTTCTTTTCGGTCGGTGAAGGGATATACGTTTTATTCCTTGTTTTGGGGCTTTTGAGCTTGTGCTTGGGGCTTTACGCCGAATCTATAAAGAATCGCCTTGCGGACGGTTATGAAAAGAAAGATTTTATAACGCTTATCGTTATAACGTGTCTTTCGGTGATAGCGTGCCCCGCGTGCCTGTTCAACCTGCTCGCGCTTCTTGACAAAGGCAACGACAAGTACGTAACTACCGTAAACCCCGAGTATAAACCCAAAGAGCAGACTGCTAAACCGTGGTTTAAAAAGGCTTCGTTCATAGTTGCGGCGACGTCGCTCGCGATAATCGTCGTATGCTCGTTCGTCGGGTGCATGTTCGAGTCTACCGGCGGCTCCGTCGAAATAAAGGACTACACGCTCACCAAAGCCGACACCGACAAGTACAATAAAGACCTTCCGCTCAACGGAACGAGCTACACGATAGACGACCCGAAGGTTTCGGTATCTTACACCGTGTATAAACCGAAAACGGCTTCGCCTACCAACATGCTCCCCGTCGTGTTCGTTCTCCCCGGGTTCACCCGCACGAAAGCCACGATGAGCCAGTACGCGATAGAGCTTACACGCCGCGGCGCGGTGGTATTCACTATCGATCCGGGCAGTCAGGGCGCGACCACTTACGGCGGTTATCAGTATAACTCGGAAACGGGCGAATACGTTCTCGACGCGAACGGCAATAAGATACAGAATTCATATTCGGTCGCAAGGAGCGGCATGGGCTATCTCATGCAGTACGTCTACAACAATATCGACGCTTTCGACTATATCGACCGCGACAGAATAGGTATTGCGGGCCACAGCGCAGGCGGCGGCGACGCGGCAAAGCTCACCGCTGACTTCGCGGGAACGACTTACGATGCTTCCATCGTAAAAGCGCTGTATATTTCGGGGTATATCAAGACTTCGGCGGCAAACGTATTCTATCAGTTCAGATGCAACGCGGCGCTTTCCTACGCCAAGTACGACGAAGGCTCGTTCAGGTATCAGGACGAAAACCAAGCTTACGAAGTTATCGCCAAACGCTTTATCAACGAAGTAAACTCCAAGACGGCTTCGGCAAACGGCAAGTTCGATAACTTCATCGAAGATCAGGATTACGGCGATATGGAGAGCGGCACCTACCGTATCATCCACCACGAAGACATCAACCACTGCTTCGAGATGTACGACGGAGTTTCCATCGCCAACACCGTTTCCTTCTTCAGAAGAACGCTCGGCATCGACACGACTATTGCCGATAATTCGCAGGTATGGTTCGGTCAGGAACTTTCAAACGGGCTCGCCCTTGCGGCGGCGTTCGCGCTTATCATAGCGCTCGCCTTCCTTGCGGTTGAATATATTCCGTTTATGAAGTCGCTCGCCGTAAGCGGTCAGAGAAGACTCGACGCCGAACGCGATATCCGCGAAGCTTACACGTCAAACCTTTATATCAGAAGCACTACCGACAATGAAAGAAAGTACAGAAGTTTCGGAAAACGCCTTCTCTTCTGGCTTCCGACCATACTTACCGCGATAATCGCCTGTCTTGACTACGTTCCGCTCGCAAGGCTGTCGATGGATCTCTTCCCCGACGCCGCAGGCAACGTTTACACCTACTTCTTCCCCGCGAGAATGATGAACGCGGTGTTTATGTGGGCTGTCGTCAACGGCGCGATAGGTCTTATCGTTTGGGTACTCACCACTGTTTGCGAAAACGTTTACTACAAAATTTACGCTTCCGCTACGGGAACGCCCGACAGGTCGGACTGGTCGAAACTCAAAGGCTTGGCGGTAAACCCGCTCGATCTTGCAAAATCGCTCGGGCTTGCGGTAGTTTTATTCCTCGTTTTCTACGGTCTGTTACAGCTTATGTATATGACCACGCATCAGGACTGGCGCTTTATGCTGATATCGGCTTCGCCGCTCAATATGCGTTTCGTAGTGACCTGGCTCATCTACCTTGCGGGCTTCTACGTCTTCTATTTAAGCAACTCTATACGAGTCAATCTCGGTATCGCCCGCGAAGGCTATAAAGAATGGCAGGTTCTGCTTATCGGCGGACTTGCAAACTCGCTCGGACTCGTGTTTATAATCATTATAAACTACGTCGTCTACTTCAAGACGGGCACGGTCTTCTACGGCTATTACAGCCCGACGGACGCTTCCGAAATGTGGCTGTATATCAATATGGTATTCGGGCTTATCCCCATGATGTTTATTCTCCCGATATTCAACCGCCTTATCTACAAAAAGACGGGCAACGTTTACGCGGGCGCCCTGCTTTGGTGCATGATATTCATTATGATGAGCTTGTCCGCTTCCATATCGTTTATACCGATGTAAGGAAAAACTATATAAAGGGCGTTTTAAGCCGTTAAAGGCTTGAAACTCACGCTCCGTTAAAAGTTTACGATAGCTTGAACTTCGTCGGAAATAACGCAAAAACGACGGGCTACGCCGAGATACTCGGCACAGCCCGTTTTCGTTTGTTAAAACGTTGATTTTAAAAAAACGTTGCAAGTTAATGGCTTTAACCTGCAACGGCGTTTAAATTTATCGCGTTATATCAGAACTTTTTGCCTATCTTCCAAGCGTCGCCGACGGAAGGACCTACTTCGCGGTAGCAAAGACTTATGGTGTCGAAAGTGAGAAGATGAAGCTTATCGAAGTCGACCTTGCCGTCCGTCATAACGCTTTCGTCGACGACCGAACCGACTATCTCGGCAACGACTCTCGTATCGCCGAACTCTTCTTCGAGTTTTATGACCTTACACTCTATCGTCACGGGGAGTTGGTCGATAACGGGCGCGTTCACTTTTGTTGACTTGGTAGTCGTAAACCCGCATTTAGCGAGCTTATCGGGCACTTTGTTCTTAGAAACTATGCCGACGTAATCGCATTCGGCGGCGGTTTCTCTCGTGGCGTAAGCGACGGTGAACTCTTTAAGACGTTTGATGTTTTCCGTCGTGTTGTGCGCAGAAAGCGAAATGGTTATCTGGTTGGAACCTGCCTGACCTGCCCACGCGGCGTTCATGGCGTTAGGCGTTCCGTCGGCGTCGTAAGTGGCGATAATAAACACGGGGTGCGGGGCAACGAAGCCTTTTTCAAAATTCTTTTTCATATATAACTCCTTAATTTATTAACACTTTTTTGCTGGCGCAAAAAAGTCGTTAGTTCCGTAGGTCGTGAGCGACTTTACGGCGAAAATGAATTCCGCCTTGTCGCTCTCGGCGAAAGTATATAAAAAATTCGTTCGACGGTTTACATACGCCGTAAGGCGTAGCGAGTGTGCGCGAGCAAAATTATATGATAATGACTTTTGGCTCGGGCGTAGCCCGTATATATCCGCAACGCGGATATCCAAAACGTCTGCGACGGCTCGAGCCCGTGCCGTTAGGCAAAATCGCCCGACCACAATTACTAATTCCTAATTCGCAAATTTATTTGCGTATAAAGTGCGTCCATACACGCTCTTCGTCTTGGAGAAGTTCGGGGTATTTAAGTTTGGCGTCGGCAATCGCGTTTATCAAAAAGACCATGCGCTTTGCGACCACACGCGCGTTGCGAAGTCCTTCTTTATCTTCGAGTATCTCGCCCTTTTCCCTGCCGAAACCGTTGTTCCAGTAGTCGCCCGAAGCCACGGGCATTCCGCCCATGGTGAAATACTTGTTCAGAACGTCGAAAGAAGCCGTCGTACCGCCGCGGCGGGCAACGGCGAAAGCCGCCCCGACCTTCATTTTAATATCGAAGTTGCGGCTGTAAAACAGCCTGTCCAAGAAGCTTATCAACGTGCCGTTCGGCGAAGCGTAGTATACGGGAGATACGACGACGAGCCCGTCGGCGTCCTTAAAAAGCGGAGCCGTTTCGTTCACGGCGTCGTCAAACACGCAGCTTCCCTTTTTTGCGCAAGTGTTGCAAGCGATACAGCCGCGGATATCCTTGTTCCCGATATTGACGACGTTCGTTTCAACGTTCATATCGGAAAAAGTTTTGGTCATTTCGCCTATCAACGCAGCGCAGTTTCCGCCCGCTCTCG
>CACXHH010000170.1 GCA_902767455.1 uncultured Eubacteriales bacterium | reverse complement strand
TAGCGAAAATATCGCTTGCCGAAAGGCAAATATAACTCGGCGACAGCCGAATATAACTTTGACGACAGTCAAAATATAACTGCCGTAAGGCTTTGCGGCTCCGACCAACAGTCTGACGATTTTTTTGCGACAGCAAAAAAATGTTAATCATTTCTTCGTGAATTCGCTGATAACGAAGTTATTGACGGTTATTTTGCCTACGGGGGCGTTTAAAGAGTAGACGGCTACGGCGTGTTTTTCCTTATAGTCAAGGCTTAAAAGTTCGCACTCGTCGTCGCCGTTTTTTACGTGGGCGACGTAGTTTTCTTTCTCCATGCCGAAGGGCTTTACCGAAACTATCTTTCCGCCGCCGAGAGAATAGTCGAACTCGATATCAATCGTCAGCGTCGAAGCGTTTTCGTCCACAGCCGCAGTAAAAGAAAAGTCTTTTTCTTCTACTTTCATACTTGACGTAACTTCGTACTCTTTATAGTAAACGTACGTCTTACGGGAGTATAATCTATCGCTTAAAAAAGCGTCCTTTCCCGTAAAAAGGTAGCCTATAACGCCGTTAGCTATCAAAACGGCTATAACTGCGGCAACTACCGCCGCTGTCGCTATTATCATGCGTACTTTAAAACCTTTACGCACTTTTTCATCGCTTAACTGTTTCATAGAAAAATAATACCATATAAAACGGTAAGTGTCAAACGATAACTTCCGCCGAATTATTTTTCAGCCACTCTCTGAAAGTCAAAACGTTGACGTGGCATTTGCGTTTTTCGTCAACCGCCTTAACGTAAAAATCATCGACCGTACGAACGTACTTAAAGCCGAGTTTTCTCTGTACGCGTTCGGAAGCTGTATTTCCGTCGGCGAACAGACAGACGATACAAGTAACTTTAAGATCTATAAAGGCGTGTTCGATAAGTCTTTCGGCGGCTTCCGTCGCGTACCCGTGTTTCCAAAACGGAACGCCTATCCAGTAGCCGAGCTCGCACTCACGCTCTCCCGAAACGTTGCCGCTATCAAAGTGCAGACCTACGCTTCCTATCAAATGCCGCGTATCTTTTAAAACGATTGCGTAAGTTTCATTATCCGACAACACCGTGTTTATAATATTCAAACTGTCGTCTACGCTCGTATGAGCCTTCCAACCGCAAGGATAACTCACTCGGCTATCGCTTGCAAGCTCGTAAAGCTCTTTGGCGTCGTTTGCCGTCCAACGCCGCAATATAAGCCTCTCCGTTTCCAAAATCAAACTATTCATTTTTAAACTTCCAACCGCGTTACAATGATAACACGATATTTTTAAATATATATTTTTAAGTGACAGATTAACGCTTTTTCGTTTGCACGAAAAAGAACGACCGATAATTCCCGTGAATTGCAATGCAATTTATGTCGACTATATATCAAAGCTCGCTTTGACGTGCAAACTTTGATTTTTGTCAAAATTTGCGGTCGACTATTCCCGATTAACAAAAACAGTCTTGCGTAAAGGCAAGACTGTTTTTGTTCTTACTCTTCGCTTTCGGGTTTGTTATCCTTTAAGCTGTTGCCAAGGAACACGCCGCCGGAGAAAGCTGAAGTTTTTGCTTTCGGAGCCGATTTGACTTCCGAAGAACTTCTGTCGTATCTTCCCGATCTTCCGTGGAAGCCGCGAGCGCCGTCTTTACCGCGGAAGCCGCTTCTCGTGCGAGCCTTGCTCGGATCGTAGTTATCGGGTATGATAGCGACGAATCTGTTAGGCTCTTTACCTTCGGAAATGGTCTTTACGCCTTCGTAATCCATCAAAGCCGAGTGGATAACTCTTCTTTCAAAGGGATTCATCGGCTCAAGCGTTATCTTTCTGCCGGAAGCCACGGCTTTTGACGCGAGCTTTCTTGCAAGTGCGTTAAGCGTTTTTTCGCGTTTTGCGCGGTAGTTTTCGCAATCTACGACCACGCGCGAATATTTTTCTTTATTGGTATTGTATACCGCTCCCGCCAAAGTCTGGAAGGAATCGAGCACTTCGCCGCGGTATCCTATGGCGTTTGAAGAATCTGCGGTCACTACGTTGAATACCACTCTTTCGGAGCTTTCATCAACTACGTCGACGGTGCCTTCTATCTCGAGTATTTTGATAAGCCCCGCCAAAAATTCTTTTGCGGCGACGGCGTCGTTTGTCGGGTTTTCGATGGGGGTAAGGTTTATCGTTACCGTTTCGGATTCCGTCTGTTCGGCGTGGCGTTCGGTTTTCTTTTCCTGTTTGTGCTGTTTAGGCTCGCGTTTAGGCTGTTTTTCCGCGCGCGGCGCGCTTTCGCGGCGTTCGGGTTTTTCTTCCGTCAAAGTCTTTTCTTCGGCTTTTTCGGCAGCCTTTGCTTCGTTGATAGCTTCTTTGGATAAGAGCTGAACTTTAGCCGGTTTTGCGCCTAATCCGAGAAACCCTTTCGATCCCTGTTCGAGAACGAGTATCTCTACCTGTTCCTTCGTAAGTCCGAGCTCTATAAGTCCGGCGTTTACAGCTTCGTCAACGGTCTTCCCGCTGAAAATTTTACTCATTACGTGACTCCTGAAAATAGTTGTTATTTGTTATTATTTGATTTTTTTATCGTCTGCGGGGTTGTTCTTTACAATACGTTTATCTCTTGCAAGGTCTTCCTGCGCAAATTTCTTTCTGAAATGCTTTTCTACGAAGTAGTTTGTGATAACCGTAGCCAAAAGCGAAATGACCGAGCTTCCTATCATATACAGCGAGAACGAAGCCGTGTAAATGAAGGCGAACACACCGAACATAATCGGCATCATCCACATCATCATCTTGGAAGTCTGCGCGGCTTGCCCGTCTACGGTCTGCAATTCCATTTGCGCTTTCTGCATCTTGTTGGTGACGAACTGCGACAAGAACATAATGCCTATCGACAGTATAACGAGAATAAGGAAGCCGTTAGGCGCTTTCTTTTCATCTTCAAGGTTTGCCGTTATCTCGGCAAATTCAGCCTGTTTCGCGTCGCCCTGGGCGAGTTGGTTATAGAAATCGTACTCGGTGAGCGAAGAGAAAACGGGGTGTCGCCAGGGAAGGTCAGGTACCCAAAGGTTCTTTACCCACAAAAACTTAGGCGCGTTCTCACGATAAGACTTTGCCGCCGCTTCTCTTCCCACGGGCTTTACGTTGTCGTTTACGTAGTTATAGAACTTATAATCGACTATGCTCGAAGAGATTATCGAGTTTATCTTATCTCTTACCTGTTCGTCGGTTATATTCTCTTTTTTGAGATTGTTCTCGTTGTGAGCGGCGTAGTCGGCGATGATAAGGTCCTTAACGTTGTCGCTTTCCCATCTGTCGGAATTTATCGAATACGTTTCGGTAGCTTCGTCGTATACGAATTGCTCGTTGTAAAGGTAGTATTGATAGCCTTTTTCGTTGAGCGATTTGACGAGTTTTGCAAGCGAATCTATATCGGTAGCCTTATACGAACCGAGAAAATACGTAGCCGTATCGGTTTTTTCGATACCGCCCGTTTTAAGCTCGGCGCAGTAGTCGCTGTCAAAGAGCGAATCGTTTACCACTACGCTCTTTACGTTACCTTCTTCGTCCTTTTCGACGGTAAGAACGTCCGAATGTTCTTCGGCGTAAGTTACCACCGCCTGAGTGTATTCGCTCGACATAGCGTTTATCATCGACAAGTTGGTAAAGCGCGAATAACTCGTGAACTGGTTGATAACGATAATAAAGATGACGATGGTCACTATTGTCGGAAGGCATGACGAAAACATCGAATAACCTTCTTTTTTGTATAGAGCCTGCATCTTTTCATTATAAAGTTGTTTGTTGTTTGCGTATTGACGCTGGAGTTTTTCAAGTTGCGGGCGCATTCTTTCCATTTTGATAGAATTCTTCTTCATGGAAATTCTCGAATACACGTCAAGCGGCAAGGTGATAAGTTTCAGAATAAGCGTGAAAAGCAATATACCTATACCTATGCTGCCGCACCCGTCTATCAATGACTTGATGATATTACCTATCCAGTTAAGACTGAAAGGCATACCGAACCCGCTGTAGGTATTGACTGCAACAGATAAAAAATTAAGCATTTTACTCCGTTGACCGCGTCTTTGAAAAAAGGCGATCGTTTCAGGTAATTGAAAATCGTCGGCAAGTCCCGACTAATTTAAAACGGAAGGCTCAAATCAGCCACTTTACGTCAGCCCTTTTATCGGGAACTCTGTCTATACCGCCCGAAGAAAAAGGGTTACACCTTAAAAGCCTATAAATTATCAACAGCGCCGCGTAAAAAAAATTGTGTTTTTTAAGCGCGTCGATAGCGTAACAGCTGCAAGTAGGCGTATATTTACATCTCGTATTGAGCCCGGCGGAAATATGTTTTTTGTAAAATTCAAGCAATTTTATAAAAAACCTATTTATCATTTTTTTCAACCAGACTTTCCTTTTTTAAAAGGTAATTTATATCCGCGTAAAAATTGCCGAAAGAATATTCAGCCGCGATTTTAGGTATGAACACGATATAATACCCGCTCTTTATCCTTGGTGCAAGCGGGTAATATACGGCGCGCATCAGCCGTTTTATTCTGTTACGAACGACTGCTTTGCCGTGTTTTTTGCTTACGGAAATACCTATCAGCGTAAGATCGGCTTTTTTAACGTAAACCATGCAAAGCGATCGCGCGTATACTCTTTTTCCCTTTGAAAAAACGTAATCAAAGTCTTTTTGGCGTTTAAGTCTGTTCAAAATAATTTTCAGCCCGTTTTATAAAAATTGTTCTCTACGGCCGAAAAACCGTCAAACTTAAATTAAGCGGAAAGTTTATGACGGCCTTTAGCTCTTCTTCTCTTTAAAACGTTTCTCCCGGTCTTGGAAGCCATTCTCTTTCTGAATCCGTGAACTTTGGATCTCTGTCTTTTTTTGGGTTGGTAAGTTCTTTTCATAATAATTACTCCGATAAATAAATTATTTTTATTGTAATTTCAAGCGCTTAAAATTTTACGCGCCTATCAATTTTAAAGGTTTTTGAACTTTTTGTCAAGTTTATTGACTGTTATTTTCAATAATATATTGCTTTTAAAGGCTTATAACGCCTTTTTTATATCATTGATTGAGCCTTACGGGCAAAATGAGATAAAGATATTCGTCGTCCGAATTCGATTTGATGACGCACGGCGCTATCGGCGTATTGAGATTGAAGTTGATAAACTCGTCGTTTATAACTCTTAAACAGTCGATAACGTAACGCGAGTTGAACGCGATGGTCAGGTCTTTACCTTCGAGATTGATAAGCACGTTTTCCTTTACGTTACCCATTTCGGAATCGGAAGAAACGTCGACGTAGTTTTCGTGTATATCGAGCTTGATGATGTTTTTCATTACCTTCGCGAGTATCGAAGCTCTTTCTATCGAATTGAAAAGCGCAACTCTGTTTACCCTGAAAGTAGTGAGATAGCTTTGCGGAACTATCTTCTTGTAGTCGATATATTCACCTTCTAAAAGTCTGGTGGTAAAGACGGTGTTATCAACGTCTATCATCAACGAGTTTTCCTGTATTACGACGGTAACGTAATCTTCGTCCTTTTCAATAAGGCGGGTTATCTCCGTCAAAGCTCTCGAAGGAACGATGGCTCTTATGTCGCCGGTTGCTTCCTTAACCGTCTTTTTGCATACGGCAAGGCGGAACCCGTCGAGCGCAACGCACGTAAGTTCGTCGCCTTTAAGCTCTAAAAGACAGCCTTTGAGAATGGGGCGCGAATCGTCCTGCGAGCAGGCGAAACTTGTGCTTGCGATAAGGTCTTTGAAAGTTTTTTGCTTGATGACGAAGGAGTTGCGGTCGATATCCTTTTTTATAACGGGATATTCGTCAGCTGATAAAGCCTGAAGGTAGCTTTCCGAACCTGAATAAACTATTTTAAGCCTTCCGTCCTGTAAAATATTGAGTTCTATGTCCTCAACGTCTTCGAGTTTTTTGGTAAATTCGGCGAAGAGTTTGCCGGGAACTACCGCGTCGCCTTCCATAAACGTTTCGCAGCGAATGACTTTTTCAATGGCAATTTCGGTATCGGTCGCCGTCAAAGTCAGCGTATCGCCGTGACAACTAATTTTTATGCCTTCCAGAAGCTGGTTGGGCGATCTCGTGCTTACGGCTTTAACGACTTTGTTTACCGCGTTCGACAAATCCATTCCTTTTACCATCGTTTTCATGTTCGTGTTCCTTCCTGATGATTGATTATTATTTTTTTATTTAAACAGTAGTAGCAGTAGTAGGCTGCTGTGAAATTGTTGATAAGATTTTTGGGTGACGTCAATTTATAGTTATAACCGTTTATTTTGAATTTTTCAAGCTTGAATTTTGCTGTTGATAAGCTGTTTATATCGCGTTGATAACTTGTTGATAACTACCCATCGACGTTGATAAGTTACGGGTAGTTTTACTAAAAACGGATAAGATAAAACCCGTCCCCCGAAAGATCCGTGTATATATTATATAATATTATTTATATAAAATCAAACGAAATACGCGCCTATTTTTATAAAGCTTGAAAATATGGCGTAAATTTTTTTAATAAAAGTAAAGCTTAAAAAAGTTATCAACATAAAATTCCACAATCGAAAAATTTTATCAACCTTTTTGTGGATAAATTTTTTTAAGTCGTTAAAATATGTTGTTTTATTTTTAAACTGAATGTATAATTGAAGTATGAACTTTTTTGAAAATTATCAACTTTTAAGCGAAAATTCCGATAAATTCGAGCGGTTTTACAAAAAACTCGTTGAAACTAACGAAAAATTCAATTTAACGAGCGTGACTTCAAAAGAAGAAGTCGCCGTCAAGCACTTTGTGGATAGCTTAAACGGAGCCGAGCTTCTTGGTGTGGATAAAACGGTGTGCGAAGTCGGTTCGGGCGCCGGGTTTCCGTCGCTTCCGATAGCCGTGAAAAGGGGCGATCTTCATTTTACGCTCGTCGAATCGAACAATAAAAAATGTTCGTTTTTGAAGGAAACGGCAAGCGAGCTGGGGCTTGAAAATGTCACGGTCGAGTGCGCGCGAGCCGAAGATCTCGCAAAAGATAAAAAGTTCAGGGAAAGCTTCGACCACGTTATCGCAAGGGCGGTGGCGAGAACGAACACGCTTTCTGAATATTTGCTTCCGTTTTTGAAGGTCGGCGGCACGGCGCTTTTGTGGAAAGGCGAAAGTTATAAGGAAGAACTCGAAGAGAGTAAAAACGCGCTCGCCGTTCTCGGCGGAAGAGTAAAAACCGTCAAAGAATATTCTCTCGGAGAATACGGAACGAGATATATCGTAGTGATAGAAAAAATAAAACCGACGCCCGCAAAATATCCGCGCGGGCTTGGAAAGGAAAGAAAATGTCCGCTGTGAACGTAGAGAAAACCTGCTCGTTTTCCGGGCACAGGATACTGTCTTCGAACTTTGACAAAGAAGAGCTGAAAAACGTCGTTTACGGGCTTATAGCGCGGGGTTTTGATAAATTTCTCGTCGGAATGGCTCTCGGTTTCGATACCGAATGTTTTAAAATTCTCGAAGAGATAAGGCGTGAAAACGATATAAAGATAGTCGCTTGCGTTCCGTGTAAAGACCAAAGCGAGTTTTTCAAAAAAAAGCAAAAAGAAGAGTATCGTCGAATGCTCGATTCAGCCGACGAAACGATTATTCTTGCCGAAAACTATTACGAAGGCTGTATGTTTGAAAGAAACCGCTATATGGTGGATAACTCTTCCGTTTTGGTCGCGTATCTCAACTTTAACCGCGGCGGAACGTACCAGACGTGCAGATACGCCGCATCGCTCGATAAAGAAATAATATATATAGGAAAATGAAAAAACCCCGCTATAAGTCGATTATCGCGGAGTTTTTCTTGTTTTACAAGATAGTTGGAAATTAGAAATTATGAATTGTGGTCGTTTTTTTTAACCGCTACGCGGTCACGGGGTTGCAAGCCTTCGCCCCTAAAAATCTCGTTTAATTATTAAAACTTTTTTTCCGTCGCAAAAAAAGTCGTCAGGGCTTAGTGGTCGTGAGCCGCAAAAGCCTTAGGTAGTTATATTTTGACTGTCTTCAAAGTTATATTCGGCTTACGCCGAGTTATATTGC
>CACXHH010000169.1 GCA_902767455.1 uncultured Eubacteriales bacterium | reverse complement strand
GTCGGCGAAAAGGTCGAATTCAACGTATTACTCGTTTCCGATAACGACGGTATCAAGGTCGGCAGTGAGTGTCAGTCTTTCAAGGCTGTTGGCGAAGTCCTTAAGCAGGACAAGATGAAGAAGATCATCGTCTTCAAATACAAAGCCAAAAAGAACGAAAGAAAGAAACAAGGTCACCGTCAGCCCTTCACGGCGGTCAAGATCGAAAGCATAACCGCAAAGTAATTTTTTTATAGGAGGATAAATAATTATGTTGTTATTCAGATTATTTGCTCATAAAAAAGGCGTCGGTTCTTCCAAAAACGGTCGTGACAGTCAGGCTAAACGTTTAGGACCTAAGCGTGCCGACGGTCAGTTCGTTCTCGCAGGCAACATTCTCGTTCGTCAGAGAGGAACCAAATTCCATCCCGGCAAAAACGTCGGTATCGGCAGTGACGATACTTTGTACGCTCTTGCGGACGGCGTCGTAAAATTTGAGAGATTAGGCAAGGATAAAAAACAGGTAAGCATCGTTGCCAAAGCAGAATAATTAAAAGTAACCGTGCCGTCGATAAACTCGACGGCATTTTTATATTTTAAAACTATTGACCGAAAACACAAATGATTAAGTTTGACGCAGAATATTTCAATATAGAAGACACGCTCGATTGCGGTCAGGTTTTCCGTTTTAAAAGAACGGACGAAGGTTTTACTTCCTTTGCGCTCGATAAATGCGCGCGCATACGCGCGGAAGGCGAAAGCGTTATTATCGATTGTGACGACGAAGATTTCTGGTACGAATATTTCGACCTTTCCGCCGATTACGCCGCGCTCGTAAAAAGGGTGCTCGCGTGCGGAAACGCCAAAGTCGTAGAAGCTTGTTCGGCGTATAAAGGGATAAGGATACTCCGTCAGTCGCGCTATGAAGCGCTTATTTCCTTTATTATCTCGCAGAACAACAATATTCCGAGAATAAAATCGACGATAGAAAAGCTGTGCGCCGCCTTTGGAGAAAGAAAGAGTTTTCGCGGCGAAGAGTATTACGCTTTTCCGACCGCCGAAAGGCTTTCAAAGTGTTCCGTACAGGATTTTACGGCGCTCGGGCTCGGGTACAGAGCCGAATATCTCTGCGGGGTTACGAACGCGATAGCAAGCGGCTCGTTCGATCTTGCCGCCGTTTCTTTGCTTCCTACGGAAAAGCTCCGCGACGAACTTTTAAAGATAAAGGGCGTGGGCAACAAGGTCGCCGACTGCGCTATTTTGTTCGGGTTTCATAAGACAGACTCCTTCCCCGTCGATACCTGGATAGAAAAGCTCTACCACGAAGATTTCGGCGGCGAACTTACCGACAGAAAGAAGATCTCCGAATACTTTTTATCGCTTTTCGGCGAAGACTCGGGTCTCGTTCAGCAGTACCTTTTCCACGCTAAACGCAAAAACACTATCTGAAACACGCGTTTTATAAGGTAAAATATCGTTTTAAATAAATCGTTTTAAATAATAAGATAACGAATATAATAAGACCGCCAAAACAGGTCGTTTCAAAAAAAACACCCCGCCCGCGTTCATCTTGAACGCGGGCGGGGTGTTTTTTACTCGTAAGCTGTTATTCTTTATCGTTTCCGTTATCGGAACGGTTTTCCGAAGCGTACGACAACGTCAGGTTAATATCCTGCGCGTGATCGCCGAAGCGTTTACCGAACAGATTGAATCCGCCCGGGTGGGCGGCGGTATCTTTGTTGCCGATTTTTACTTTGATTTTATTGTCGTTTTCAAGACGAAGGTCTTTCAGCTTAACTCGTGAAAAAATCTTGTTACCGTTCAGTAAAACGCCGTCTTCCGTTACCGTGACGTTCATAAGTTTGCCGTATTGAGTGTCCCATTCGGGCCACCAGTCGGGGTTAAGTTTTCCGCGTCTGTCGCCGTAATCTCCTTCACAGGTAAAGGTTACGAGTTCGCAATCGTTTATCCACACCGTTATGTCCGACATATAGTCGTTGTCGTGATACGGAGCTTCGGAACATATTTCAAAGGATAAGTCGAGCTGTTTTATGTCGTTATATTTTGCGGCTTTATTACTGAAATAATAGTCGATCGTTCCCTTTGTGGCAAAAACGAGTTCCGCGTCGTATCTGTCCGCACTGAAACAGTCTTCCGTCACGAAGTTGTGAAGCTGCGCCGTCGTCGCGAAACCGAAAGATTGTCCGTGAAAATCCACGAATCTTCCGACTCTCATCTGCTGTATATCCGTCAGGTAATTCTTTTTTTCGGGCGACTTTGTAAAATATAAAGATATATTTACGTTTCTCATATCCCTTTGATAGACGCGAGCCGTTCCGTGTGTTGAAGAACGATACAAAACGGAAATAATGTTCGCTTCTTCGAGCTTTTGAAGGTGGCGTATCAGCGTGGTTTTCGGAACGTTGACGGCTTTTTTTATTTGCGCGATGCTTTTTAAAAAAGGCGGCGTTTGAAGTTCTCTGAGTATTTTTAATCTCGTTTCATCGCCGAGCGCGCAGCAAATATCCGCAATCAATTTAAGATCGTCCGTCTTTTTGAGAAACAGTTCTATATCCGCGTTTTGATGTTTATATAATTCCATAATTACCTTTTTGATTGTCGTTTGTTAAATTATAACATTGTTTGCTTGTTTAAGCAAACCAAAAAACGGTCTAAATACTAATTTAATTCCATTTTTCGGTACAAAAATAAACTCTTTCTCTCTTGACACCCCAAATTTCATTATTCTATAATACAAGCGAGAAAACTTGCTTGCAAGGGTTTGCGAGCGAAAAATTTTATCATTGTCAGAAGATATAATATAATCGTCAATTTGCTGAACGCAAATCAAAACCTGCGGTTTTGTCGAACTTTTCTTACGAAAACTTCGGACGATATATTGAAAGCAATCATAAAAATGCCCTTGCAAGCAAGCATTTTTATT
>CACXHH010000168.1 GCA_902767455.1 uncultured Eubacteriales bacterium | reverse complement strand
GTTTTAAAGCTGTACCGTAAGTATATGGAAAGCAATGCGGTAGCTTCCGCGGCCAAGTATAATCCGAACGTTCAGCTCGATATTTCGGCGGCGCTGTCCGACGACGGCTCTAAACTCACGCTTGCCGTGGTAAATCCGAGCGATACATCCGTAAAACTCAACAACGGTCTGTTTGACAGGGCGAAAAGCATTTCAAGACATACTTTTTCGGGCGACTTCCCCGATTCGTTCAATTCGGTAGCAAAAAAAGAAATGGATATTACCGATACCGATAACTTATCGAACGCCGTAGCCCCCGCTTCGAGCGTTTCGATATTCGTAATAGAATTATAGGAGAAAAAATGAAGAAAAAAATGAAGAAAAAAATCATTTCCGTATTTCTTACGGCGTTGCTCGTGTTGGTGACGAGTGCGTGTCAGGGCGGCAGGGCGGACGAAAGCGACGCAAGCGTTTCGCAAAGCGGCGAAGTAAGCGCCCCGATAACGCAAACGCACGTCACGACGAAAACGGACGTCGATTATAATATGTCGTTTACCGCAGGCGCAAACGGAACTATCGAAAAAGGCGACGAGATATCCCCGTTTATCTACGGCGAATTTCTCGAACATATCCCCGGTTGCGTTTACGGCGTGATATGGTCGGAACTTATTCTCGACAGAAAATTCTATTACCCCGCGGGCGAAGAAGGTCTTTCTCCGTGGAGCGTGATGGGAAGCGTTGAAAGCGTAGACGATAGATATTCTCTGAACGGTCACGCCGCAAAACTGAACGCCAACTCGTCGATATTTCAATCGGTAATGCTCAACAAGCAGAGCTACGACGGATATTTTTACGCCAAGGGCGGCGGCGATATAGTCGTTACGATAGGCGACGAAACTTTTGAGTTTTCGACAGATTCCGAATATAAGAAATATTCCTTCTCTTACGCGGCGACGACGGCTAAAAAGTATAACGTTATGTATAAATGCGTTTCGGGCGTAGTCACGCTCGACAGTCTGTCGCTTATGCCTTCGGATAACTATTGCGGAATGCGCCGCGACGTTCTCGACGCTATGAAGTCTTTGAACGGCACGATCTACCGTTGGCCGGGCGGGAACTTTGTTTCGGGCTATAACTGGAAAGACGGTGTCGGCGACAGGGATAAAAGGGCGTCTTTGAGAAATCCGGCGTGGTTCCCCGATAAGGGCGATATCGAAAGTGATAAGCAAAAACTTGCAGGCGGCGACTTTTACGGCCGCATAGAGCCGAACGATATGGGGACGGAAGAGTTTCTTGCCATGTGCGAATATATCGGCGCAACGCCCTATCTTGCCGTAAACACTGGCACGGGAAGCGTTCAGGACGCCGTAGATTACGTCAATTATTGCAATTCGACGAACACGTCTTACGGCTTGAAGAGAATAACGAACGGTCACGTATCGCCTTATAACGTAAAATACTGGTGCGTCGGCAACGAAATGCAGGGCGACTGGCAGCTCGGGCATACGACGATCGATAAATATACGGCTATCCACAATTCTTTCGTGAACGCTATGCTCTCGGCGGACGGCAAGATCGTGGTAACGGGCTGCGGGGATAACTTTTCAGACTGGACGGACGGTATGTTCAGAAGCTGCGCGTCAAATCTCGACTATATCGGCGAACACCTTTACGCCGAAAGGGAAGACGAAAACGACTTGCAGACGCACGTCATAAAGACGCTCAACAACTTTACCGACCGTATCCAAAGACACAGAGCGCTTATCAAAAAATATCCGTCGGCGAAAAACGTGAAGATAGCCTTCGACGAATACGCTTACGACTGGAACGGCAAGGCAAATATGCGCGACGCGCTCGGCATAGCCGCAACGCTCAATCTGTTCATAAAAAACTGCGACGTGGTGGGTATGGCTAATTATTCGGACGCCGTATTCAAAAACGAAAGCAAAAACGCGCCCGGAGCCGTAAACGTTTACGCCGATAAGACGGCGTTTTCGCCCGTAGGGTACGTTTTGAAAGCTTACGCCGAAAATATGCTTAAATATCGGGCTACAGTAAACGTAAAACAGACGGATAATTCGATAAATCTCTACTACGAAGCCACGGTTTCGCATGATGGAAAGACCGTTGCGATCGCCGTAGTCAACGTTTCGGATAAAAACGTCGGGCTTATATGTAAAAACGATATGGTCGCGAGCAAGCAGACTACCGTATACGCCCCGAACGAAACGTCCTTGACGGCGACGTTTGAAGAAATAACCGCTCCCGACAGGATAGTTCTTACGCCGCGTAGCGTAAACGTTATAGTAATGAATATCGAATGATCTTCATTCGTTCAATTCAAAAATAACAATTTTTTCAGGAGGAAAAATAATGAAAACAACAAGACTTTTCAGCGTTCTGGTCGTTATCATGCTTTCGATCGGGATCATGGCTCTCGGGCTTACCGGCTGTAAGTCGGGTTCGTCCAAGAAAAACTCGGGCGATACTTCCGGCTCTTCCGACGTTGAGACGAGCGTTCCCGAAGCGACTGTCGATGAAGTTACCGACTTCGAGATCGAGTCGTTCGGTACTTTTACAGGCACTCTGACTGACGGCGTTCCTACGGGAACGGGTAAGGTCGTGACCGAAGAGTATACTTACGAAAGCACCTTTACAAGCGGCGCCGAAATAACCGGTACGGGCGTTCTGACTTATGCTAATGGCGAAAGTGCCGAAGGTACGTTTACCGCCGCGAAGCTCAACGGCGCGGGCTCGTACGATTACGGCAACGGCTGCACATACGAAGGTCAATTCGTCGACGGCGTTTTCGAGGGCGAAGGCACTTTCAGCTGGACGGACGGAAGCTATCTCGAAGGTACTTTTGAGAACGGTCAGCCCACGACGGGTAAGAAATATTTCCCCGATGGCTGCGTTTACGAAGGTCAGTTCGAGAACTTCGAGTACAAGGGCCAAGGTAAATTTACCTGGATGCCCGGCAACGATTGCTGGTACGTAGGCGAATTCAATAACGGCTGGATAAACGGTCAGGGCGAATTCCACTGGGGCAACAGCGGCGTTGAAAATTACTGGATAGGCAACTTCGTCGACGGTAACCCCGAACGCGGCGCTTACGGTTACGCGCGTTGCGACGGCGTTCTCGGTTATATCTATATCAATCCCGAAAACGGCGGTTGGATATGGTATAACGGCACTCTCGAAGACGGCACCATCGTAAAAGACGGTCAGCCGCTCGGCGAAGAATTCACGGGGCTTGTCAACGGACTTATCGTTATCGACGGTAAATACGCAAACGGCGAAATAACTTTCACCTACGACGACGGCACGGTCTACGTAGGTAACGCTACGAACGGCAGCAGAGAAGGCTCGGGTAAACTTACGTATACCAACGGTTGCTATTACGAAGGCGCTTGGGAAAACAACACCTACAACGGCGAAGGTAAGTTTTACTGGCCGGGCAACGCTACGGGCGATATTTTAACGGGAACGTTCGCTAACGGCGCTCCCGCAAGCGGCGTCAAGACTTTCAATAACGGCGACAAATACGAAGGAACTTTCAATTCGTCCTGGAACTTTGACGGTACGGGCAAATT
>CACXHH010000167.1 GCA_902767455.1 uncultured Eubacteriales bacterium | reverse complement strand
GATAACTCTCAACGACGCCATGCTCGCAAGAGAGTATAATCATCTTAAAATCGTTTACGAAGCTTCGACGAAGATAATAAGCTTTTACATGGACGGTCAGGTTGTCGAAAGCGCGTTCGATCCGCTCTATAACGGCGGTTATATCGGCTTTTTCAACAACAACTCGAAAACGCTTTACAAAAACGTGAAAGTGAGTATTTCCGACGTCGATAACGGCGGCGAACAGCCTTCGGAAGAGCCCGACGAAACGCTTGCTCGCATAGTCTATACGTCCGGTACGTACTGGAAAGCGAACGGAAAGACCTTGACGGCTGCTAACCCGACCGTCGGCAACGCTTTCGCGGTTACGGATATTTTCGTCGACGAAACGCAAAACCTTGAATTTTGCGCCGACGTGACGGTAAAATCGGGCACGGCTATGCTCACGTTCGGCGTATCCGACAAAGATAACCCGAGCGCGTCCTGGTACGCCTTCAACTATCGTTTAAGCGACGGACTCGCAAGGCTGTTCTCGGTGAACGGCGGCAGTTTAGGCGACAGCCTCGGCATGCACGAACTCTATCTGCCCGCCGACAAAAAAGACGGAACGCATAAACTTACCGTTATCGCAAAGGCAAGCGGCGCGATCAAGGTCACGATTGACGAATACGTCGTCTGCGATACTTACGATTCGTGGTACCGCGGCGGATATATAGGTTTCGGTACTTTCTACGGCACGGCTACGTTTGAAAACGCTTCTGTCAAAACGACCGCCGCCGATGGAAGTTACTACGAAACGGATAACGTTATCGATTACAGAGTTTCCGATTATCATTCTTTCTATCGCTGGATGAACTGGTCTATCGGCGAAGATAACTCTCTGACGGGCGCAAACAACGAGTTCTGGGATATGATGAATATGTCCGTTCTTAAGCAGGAAGTCGGTCAGACGCTCGTTTTCGAAGCCGATATGAAGGTCACGGGGCCTGATGCGATGTCCGCGGCGGGGCTCGTGTTCGGCGCAGATCTCATCAACGATCCGGGTGCGGCGTGGTACAGCTTTATGCTCAACAAACCCGACGACGTTTCCGGCGCGCACGTCAGGGCGTTCGGCGTCAATACGGGCACGATAGGCGCTGACGTAAACGCTCACCGCTACGCTTTGAGCGCCGCTCAGAAAGCTGCGGAATACGTCAATCTCAAGGTTATAGCAAGGGCGAACGGCGTTTTATCCTTCTATCTCGACGGAGTAAAACTTGAAGATTACTACGACGCACAATTCCACGGCGGATATATCGGATTCTACACTATCTTGTCTACGACTACGTGGAAGAATATCAAAGTTTCGTTGACGACCGACGAACCTGCGGTCGAAAATATTTCGCTTGTCGATCTGGAACTTGATTTCAATTCCGACACGGCTTACTACTACCTTGAAACGTCCACGCTCGGCACCGTCGTCGACGTTACCGCTTCGAGCGATTACGAAGTATATATTAACGGCATCAATACCGCTTACGACGACATTAAATTACAGGATGGAGGCAATATGATCGAAATAAAAGCTGTCAACAAAAAAACCGGCAAGGCGAGCTATTATAACGTTAAGATAGGCCGTTACTACATGGAACCTATGCGTCCCGGTATCCACCTTACCACCAAGGAAAACTGGCTGAACGATCCTAACGGGCTTATGTACGACGCCGAAACGGGGCTTTATCATCTCTTCGTGCAGTGGGCTGAAGATCGCAACAACGGCGGTGAAAAGCTCTGGTATCATTACGTTTCCACCGACCTTATCAACTGGCAGGATAAGGGGCAGGCTATCCACACCAACGAAGTGGGCGCGGCTTGGTCGGGCGGCGGCGTTATCGACTATAACAACACGAGCGGTCTGTTTACCGACGACGTTCCCGCGGCTTCGCGTATGGTAACGTTCGTAACTTATCACAGCAACGAGCCGAAGATAGGCGTGTGCTATTCTCTCGACCAAGGCGAAACGTGGCTTGAATATCATACGCCCGTGATCATGAACGAAGGCGCCAAGTACGGCGATCACTTCAGAGATCCTAAGGTCGTTTGGGTGGAAGATGATTCTTATGCCGGCGGCGGCGTCTGGATAATGGTGACGGGCGGCTGGGCTCCGATAAGACTTTTCTCTTCGGAAAACCTTATCGACTGGAAATACGAAGGTTTGGCTAAAGATTTCTTCGGTCAGAATATCAATTCGGAGTGCCCCGATCTCTTCCCGTTGGCTGTCGACGGCGATGAAAACAATATAAAATGGGTGATCACCACGGCGGGTACGTCCTATATAGTCGGCGACCTTAAAAAAGTTGACGGAACGTGGACGTTTAACGGCGTCGCTCCGCAGACCAAGATCTTTACCAACATGCCGCTATGGACGAACCGCGGCGAACTGTACGCTACGCAGAGTTTCTTCAACGATAAGCTCGGCCGCAGAATACTTATGAGCTGGATGATCGATAACACAGCCGACTTGATCGAAGGAAAGACTTGGAACGGCGCGCAGTCGCTTCCCGTGAGCGTGGAACTCGTGACGGTGAACGGCATGTATTCTCTCAAGGTTTCCCCGGTAGAAGAACTCAAAAACAACTACGACGGTCAGGCTTGCCTGATAGAAGATACCACGCTTTCCGAAGAAGACGGCGAGCTCGAGATTGCGGGGCTTTACGAAAACCTTTACGACCTTACGTTGACGCTCGACGTCGGCACGGCGAAAAAAGCGACGCTCACGTTTGCCGCCGACGAAACCAATCAATCGGTTCTGACGCTCGATTTCGAAAACGACACGGCAACTCTCGATCTCACTCAATCGGGTAAATACCTTTCCTATTCCATAACTTCGGCAATGGTGCCCGAAAACGGCAAAGTCACCGTAAGACTCGTTATGGACGTAAGCATAGTCGAAGTGTTTATCAACGACACGCAGAATATGGAAAGTTACGTATTCCCGCCTGAAGGCGCAACGGGCGTAAGGCTTAACGCGTACGGCGGCGCCGTTACGATAGAAAGACTCGTCATCAACTATCTTAAATCGATACACGAGGTGAATTTATGAAAAATTTGATCAGATTATCGTCGCTTATAGTCGTCGCAATGCTCGCGTCCGTGATGATTTTCTCGGCGGGCTGTAAATTCGGCGCCAAAAAGAACAGTTCTTCGAGCGGCGAAACGTCGGAGAGCGCTTCGGCTGTCGACGGCGGAAGTTCTTCCGAACAATCGGGCGATACTTCTAAAGAGCCTACGGAACCCGAAATCCCTTCGATAGGCGGGACCGATCTCGTCATCACGGCTTCTACCGGCGAAACGACGGCTGTTTCATACTGGTTTACCGAATACGTCGACGCGGGCGTTCTTATCACTGCAAAAGTTATTGACGATTCTATCTACGACGGCGCGGACGATTACGCCTATAACGACGGCGTAGCCTTCGGTATCTCGCTCAAAACTGCGGATCAGGCGCTCGATACAAAATACGCCTATAAGTTCACTATGGACGTAAAAGGCAGATACAGCCTTCAAAAAGCTGTTTCCGCCACGGCGTACGGAGCCAAAAACGACCTTGCGCTCAATATGGACCCGGGGTATAACTATTACTGCTCGGTCACGAAAAACGTCGAGTGGAAGGAAGGTACGGGTACGGAGTATAAGGTTTATCTTGCGTACAGCCTTTTGAATACCGACAAGGCTCACGGGCTTGGCAATATGACCTTCTGCCCGGTTCATACCAACGCCGCGGCGCTTGGGCTGTTCGTCGTGAGATCTCCAGAAAACTGTCAGATAGGCAACTGCTCGACGTATCTTACCATAGGCTAAAAAACTTCATTTGACGTAATATAGTTGTTTTCGTCCTTTTTGGCGTGAAAGTCACTCGCGCCGAAAGGGGCGAAAACTTTTTTACGCGTCAGGATTTAATATAACATACGGAAACCGTTATAGGATGAATTATCGATAAAAACGGATGTGATTCAAACGATATGAAATACGTTATAGGTTACGATATCGGCGGCACGAAATGCGCCGTTTCGGTCGGCGCGATAGAAGAAGAAAAAATTACGCTCCTTGACAGATTTGAAGTAAAGACGACGCGCTCGCCACGGGAAACGCTTGACTCTTTGTACGATAAAGCGGCAAGTTTCCGCGAACAATACGCCGTTTCGAGCATAGGAATAAGTTGCGGCGGTCCGTTGAACGCAAAAGAAGGGCGGCTATATAAGGTTGCCAATCTGCCCGGTTGGGATAACTTTAAGATAGTCGAATACCTTGAAAATAAGTTGAAGGTAAAGGCGTATCTTCAAAACGACGCCAACGCCTGCGCGCTCGTTGAATGGAAGTACGGCGCGGGAAAGGGCGTTCGCAACATGGTTTTTATCACGATGGGTACGGGCTTTGGCTCGGGGCTTATTCTTGACGGAAAACTTTACGGCGGTACGAACGACAACGCCGGCGAAATAGGTCATATACGCATGCAACCCGACGGGCCCGAAGGTTTTGGCAAACGCGGCTCTTTGGAAGGCTTTTGCGGCGGCGCGGGGATATCTCGGCTCGCCGAAGAAATGGGCGGCGAAAAGGGGCTTTCGACCAAACGCCTTGCCGAAATGGCTAAGCAAGGCGATAAGTTCGCGTTAAAAGTTTTCGCAAAAAGCGGAGAAATTCTCGGAATGGGTTTGAGCGTCGTCGTGGATATGTTAAACCCGGAAAAAATAGTGATAGGCGGGGTTTTTATGCGTTCGGGCGAACTGCTTATCCCGTCGATGAAGCGGGCGCTTGAACGCGAAGCGTTGAGTTTTTCGCTCGCCGTATGTGAGATAGTTCCAGCTGAACTTTCGGAAAACGTAGGCGATTACGCCGCGATCTCCGTCGGCGCGTTTACCCATGAGTTTCGATAAAAAACTATCAAAAAAGACTGCTTTTTCGGCAGTCTTTTTCGTGGCTTAAAAATAAAAAAGTCGGGCTATAAGCGCGTTAATCGCGTTTTTTGGGCGATTTAAAACGTCGCTTGCGTCAATGCTCGCCGTCGTTTCGTAAAAAGTCGCGATAAATATTATTGATTTTTAAGTATTGATTTGATATAATAAAAAAAACGATTTAAAAACGAGAGAAAAGTACGATGACTGAAGATTTAAAAAGGATAGAGAGCGACGATAGCCTTACGGAAACGCCCGTTACGGAAGAGCTTGCAAAAACTGCGGGCGCCGTAAACGCGGCGGAGCTATCCAAACCCGTTGAAGAAGAGTTTGAAACGGCTGCCGAAACGGTGAGCTACGAAAGCGCGGCGAACTCGTCTGACGATACGGGCGAAAAGCGCGTTAAAAAGAAATGGCGCGGCAGCAAGAGAAGAATCCGCAGAAAGATACACGAGATAGTCGATAGCGGGCGCGATATAAAGTTCCGCGGGCCGCTTTCGTACAGGCATCTGAGAATTCTTGCCTGGATAGCGCTTGCGGCGTCGCAAGTGGCGGTATTCACGTCGCTTGCAATAAAGTTCGACCCGTCTATGGAAGGGGAGCTGTCAACGCTCACGAGCGCTTTTTCGATTATAGGCGTTTTGGTCGTTCCGCTGTTTTTGATAGCCAACTTCTCGCGCATATTGAACGTTGACGGCGGATATAAGAGCCTGCTGCTCTCTTTCGGCGGCCTTTCGGCGGCGTTCGTAGTCGGATTCGTGTTCGTATACCGTCATTACGTTATCGGGCTTTTAACGGCGATTTCCGACGCCGAAACGGCTGAAAAACTCGGCGCTGTGATAATAAGATTAGCGGGCGGCGGAAAATTTTTCGCGTTCAACCTGTTTATCGACCTTTTTTTGTGTACGCTTTTAAACTTCTTTCTCAACTATACGCCGAAAAAGAGTTTTCGGGGTAAAAAGCTGATGATTTTCAGACTTTTCGGGCTTTTTCCGATAGCGTACGAAGTCGCTTCGATGATACTTAAAATTGCCGCTTCGGTGGACGCGATAACGCTGCCGGTGTACGCGTTTCCGTTTTTGACGGTCAAGCCGCCGATGACTATAGTTTTGTTTATCGCTCTATCGGTATTCATCAAGTTGAGAGAAAGGCTGTTTTTAAAACGCGGAAAAACGCGCGCCGACTATAACGCGTTTCTCTCTACAAATCTCAATTCATTTCAGTTTTCGCTGTTTACGTCTATAGCGATATTTATTGCTGCCGTCGTCGACCTTATCGTTTATATAATTCTTGTAAACGCCGTAGTTCCCGATGGAGCGAGCGCCGAAGTTATCGTGGAAATGCTTTCGAGAGTAGACTCGATAGGATTCGGCGATACCTTCCCGCTGGTATTTGCGATACCGTTCGTAATGCTCTTTTCATACACCAAAAAATATAAAAAATCAAACGTCGATCTGTGGATATCCGTTATCGGGTTTATATTCGTGGCGTTAGTGATAGTGGAAGGCGGGTATCAGTTTTTGATCTGTCTGCCGCAGGCGTTAGGTCAGTTGACGTCGTAAATTAAGAGTTGCGCGCTTTCGTCACGGCGTGTTTTTCTGCGTTACAAAAAAACGAAAAAAGTCGGATAACGAAGTTATACGGGCACTTTTCGGCAAAAAAAACCGTGGATAGCCGTTTGGTTGAACGGCGTTTCGCAGACGGCAAAAAGCGTTTCGGGTAAAAGCTTTTATTGAAAGCGTTTTGCGGCGAAAAACGGTGAAACGGCAAATTAAAAATCAAAAGTCGAAGCGGGCGGGCTTCGATTTTTTTTGCGCGTTTTTTTCGGGTATTTTGCCAAGGTAAAAGTTTACAGCGATTTTTTATCCGAAATTTTTTTGGCAAACCTTAAATTATTTGACATAAGAAGATTTGTGATATATAATTTTTTTGTTATAATTTTTATACGCGTAGCGCGTGCGTATACGTTGCGTCACTCGCGCGTTACGGTCGATCGAAACGGATAGCCGACCGAGAAAACCCGTTACGCTATCATCGATACGATAAAATCTGTTTTTTATCCGACTTTTCTATCGGGAAGTGAAAGATTATGAAAAAGGTTATGAATTATAAAATCAAATTTATTTTGACGGCGGTGCTGTTGATCGTGGCGACGCTGGCTGTTTTCGGGCTGGTTGCGTGTAAGATAGACGACGTTGAGTCTATCTCGGTCACTCCCGACGAAGTATCCGTCAAGATAGGCGAATTCAACTTCGACGATTATTCCGTCACCGCTACTTACGGCTCGGGAAAGGTCGAAAGCTTTAAGCTTACCGAAGATATGCTTTCCGCAAAAGACCGCGTAAATCTCTTCGTGGAAGGCAATCACGAAATAACCGTTTCTTACCAGAGAAAGACGACGACTTTAAAGGTGAATATCGAAAGAAACGTCTTTTACGGCGCTACGTTCGACGATCTTGACGTCGTTTACACGGGCGAATTTTATACCGTTGAAGTCAAAAACGTTCCCGAAGGCACTACGGTAACTTACCCCACGACCAACCGTTTCAGAAACGCGGGCGAATACGAAGCCACCGCCATTTTGAGAAAAGACGCCTACGAAATGAAGGAAATGAAGGCTAAAATCGTCATCAGAAAGGCGGATTACGATCTTTCCGAAACGGTTTTCGAGAATAAGAGCGAAGTCTATGACGGCGAAATGCATTTTCTCCCGATAGACGGCGAGCTTCCTTCGGGGCTTTACGTCGACTACACCATCACCCGCGAAGGCGGCAAGGAAGAAAAGGGCAACGGCGCGCGCAACGCGGGCGTATATACCGTTCACGCCACTTTTACGGGCGATCAGAACAACTTTAACGCGGTCGAACCTATCGACGCCGTTCTGACGATAGAGCGCGCTTCGATAGATATGTCGGGCGTTTCTTTTGAAGACAAGACGGAAGTATACGACAGGACGAGGCACGTTCTCGAACTCGAAGGCGAGCTTCCCGCCGGCGTTACCGTCAGTTACGAAAACAACGAACACGTCGACGCGGGCGAATACGTCGCCAAGGCCGTTTTCAACCTTTCCGATTCGGTGAACTACGCGCCTATTGACGACAGGGTTGCCGTTCTCACCGTTTTAAAAGCCGAATACGATATGTCCGCCGTGCACTTTGACAGTCTTAATACCCCGTACGACGGCACCGAAAAGAAGATAGAACTTCAAGGTAAGCTCCCCGTCGGCGTTACCGTAACTTACGAAAACAACGTCGGTACGAACGCGGGCACGTACGGAGCTACGGCGACGTTCGTCGGCTCGGACAAGAACTACAACGATCCCGCGCCGATAGAGGCCACTCTCGTCATAACTCCCGTCGAAGCTCCTATCGATCAGATACGGTTCGTAAGGACGAGATTTATCTCTTTGAACAGGAGATTGATAGGCGACGATCTCGAAGACAGCTACTACTGGGGCGAGATAGATGAAGAAACTTACGAGAGATTGAAAAACTATAATCCGTACCACGCCGCGATGGCGTACCGCCCCACCGACGTTCCCGCGGGGCTTACCGTTAAGGAAGTCAAATACTGCAAGACGGAAGGCTGGGTGGAAGACCTTACGGCTTACGGTCAAAACGACGATTTCGTTTATACCGACGAGATAACCGAAGACGGTTATTACGTCGTTATCGTCACTTACGACGGAAACGGCAACTACGTGGCGCTCTCTCCCGTCAGAACGCAGATACGCACGAGTACCGTTGACGACTTCAACGATAACGCCATTTACGCTTACGGCGAAAGCGCCGACGGTTCGTCGGGCGCGTTCTACGATTATTCTTACGGAACGTGTACAAATTACTACAAAAACGAGTCGTTCGGGCAGTCTACGATAGAATACTGCAACTGCAATATTTTCAACGAATACCGTCACGGCGGAAATACCGAACTTCATACTCTGTACCACGCCGTTATCGACGACGAAACGTTAAAAGACTACACGGATATCGCGGCTAAATATTACGAATACGTCAGCATTTACGGCACTTTCTACTTCTACCAGAATCACTTTGGCGTACCGACCGGAATTAAAAATTCGATGTCAAAATGCGTCGATGATCTGCTCGAAGCGGCGGAAAAAGCGGCAAATCGTAAATTTTCCGATACAAGCGCTTTTTCTTTCGATCGCGATAAGTTCGGGATCGTCTCGCTTGATTTCGGTATAGAAGTCGACAACGTAGCTCTGTCGTCTTTGGATAACGTGCAAAACCTGATGACGACGAGCGAAGCCAAGAAAATCGCCGCCGCGCTGCTCGGCTATACCGATTACGACGTCATGCAAAACGACTTAAAGGAAGTGGCGAAAGAAATTCTCAACGCCCGCAACGTCGCTTCGATGGATTCCGCCGCCGCGCGCTGTAAGTACAAAGGCTCGGTGTACTCTAAATGTTCGGGCGAAAAAGGCGATAAAGATTTCTACGTCTTCCCGTATATGCTCAGTTGGGCGGATCCCGATTCCCAAACGGGGGAAATAAAACGCCTTTATGCGTATCTTATCATATCCAACCTTTCGGGCGACAACGAACTCGACGCGAGCCTTATAGTCAACGACGTAAATATCGCCAAAGAGTTTATCGCGCTCGAAAATAAGACTGTGGACATCAACGTTTACGGCCGTTGCTCGCTTGTCGAAGAAGAAGTCTGGAAATGGGATTACGCCAAGCTCGCCGTTACCGAAAACGGCAAAACGGTGATGAGAAGACTTACGAGTTTAAACGAGCTTTCTCTTATCACGGGTTCTGTGGATAACGTTGAAGAGAACAGATACGTATATAAGTTCGTGACTACTCTTCCCGGAAACTGCTCTAAAGAATCTGCCTACTATAACGCCGAAGATTACGCCATAGTGACGGATCTCTCAATTCTTTCTTACTGTGACGATAACCCCTTCGCGTATCTAATAAAGAACTCGGGCGACGTAAGCGGTATCACCACCCGCTTCAAACGCGACGACCACGCTCAACTTTCAGACGAAATCGCATCTATCTTCGACTTGGTCGCCGAATATTTCGACGCGTTCATTTCAAATTACAATATTTCCGACGGCATCGTCAACGAGTGGAGAATAGGCGCAAACAACCACAATTACGCCGCGTTCGAATCGTTTTTCGATTACGCTCGCGTGGCGTACTTTTTTGCCAACAGAAACATAGGCACAGATCTTGAATACGCCGTTAAGGATTCCGCAATTATCGGCATGAACAGAGCTTTCGCCATCTCTGCGAGCGGAAGCGGCGTTTCCTATACGGTCGACGCGTACCGCTCGATAGTCGCCAAGCTGTTCGGGTTCGACGACGTTATGTCTTTAACGGAATATTCGGACACGCTCGCGAAAACTCTTATCAAAAACGAAATGGGCGCGAGTACCGAATTCAATTCTACGAGAATGATCTACGACGGCGCTCTGTACACTTCGGGCGGCTATTTCGTTTTGCCGTACGTGATAAAGACCGATCTTTCGGACAGATACGTATACGCTCTCATGTTCGTCGGCCGCGACGGCAATATGTCCGTCTGGATAAACGACGCGCGCAACGCCTTCAACGCCGTGAACTTCCCCACGGATTCCGAAGAAAAGACGAAGATAGAAGTCATCGGCAGATGTATTCTCTTTGAAGACGACGGCTATACGATGATAGAAAATCTCGGCGATGACGTTTTCGAGCTTATCGACCGACTCAAAGGCGTCAATCTCTTTGACAGAAAAAATTACGAAGAAGTTCCTTCGCCCGTTGCGATAGAGACGATAAAGAGCATCGCGGCGGCAGGCGAATATCTGATGAGGGTAACTTATACCGACAGCGAAGGTTTCTTCGTGCTGTTCGATTCGATATACGATTACGAAAACGACGAAAACACCGAAACGGGGTTCTATACTTACTTTACGATAGTCGACGTCGAAGACATCAAAGCGTATAACGAGCGCATGATAGCCGAAAGAGAAACGAATAACGACTCGGACGACTCGGACGACTCGGACGACTCGGACGACTCGGACGACTCGGGAAACGACCCGAACAACGGTTAAGGAGTGAATTATGCAGGACAGACGTAAATTTTCAATAATATTGCTCTCGGCTTCGCTTGCCGCGTCGGCAGTGATAGTTATTCCCATCCTTTTGCTGACGGGCTCTTTCACCGTTGCTAAGGCGCTCGGATATACGGGGTTCGCGTTCTTCATATTGATAAATATCGGCGTGATAATCTTCGCTCATAAGATATTTACGGGCAAAGTTCACGATATTATCTTCACGCTTTGTTCGTCGATAATGATATCGTTTTTCCTTGCGATAATCGTATTCGGGATAATAGTAAACGGCGGCAACTTCGATAACTTCGACTGGAACGGAGTTTTTTCGAGAATAATCAGCTGGGACTGGCTGTTTCTCGGATTGCAGTTCAGTATTCTCGTTCTCTTTTCGGCGATATATCTCGGGTTTATCGACAGAGAGCTGTGGAGATTCATGCGCTATACCGGCTTACGCGGCAAGGGCAAACTCAAACAGATGGAGGCAAACCTTGAAAACTCGCGTTGGATGAACGACGACGAGAAGAACAAGATATTCAAGCCGCATAAATACAGCGAACTTGCCAACGTCAAAAAGGACGGCGTGCCCGTAATGGCGAAAGTCAACGCCAAAGGAAAGGATATGGATATCCTTTTCAACTCGCCCTGTCACTCGATAATCATAGGTTCCACCGGTAGCGGTAAAACGACTACGTTCGTCAACCCGATGATACAGCTCATCGGCGCTTCGGGCGCGGGCTCTTCTATGATAATGACAGACCCTAAAGGCGAACTTTTCTCGCTCCACAGCGGATTTTTGAAAGAACGCGGCTACGACGTAAAGGTCATCGACCTTCGTGATACGTATTCTTCGTACCGCTGGAATCCGCTCGATTCCATCTGGGACCACTATCAAAGCTACGTCAACGCCAATAAGAACGTTTTCAAGCACACTGACGCGTTGGACGAAAAGAAGTTTACCCCCGCAGACCCCGTAAACACCTTTGAAGCGGGGAAACCGTGGTACGTATTCGAGAACAAGGCTTACTCGAGTATGGAAAACCTTAAAACTGCTATCAAGGTTTACAAGAAAAAGACTTTCGACGAAGTTTACGAGGATCTAAACGACTTGGTTTCCGCACTCGTTCCCGTAGAAAACGAAAAGGACCCTATGTGGGAAAAAGGCGCGAGAGCCATAACGCTTGCGACTCTTCTTGCAATGCTCGAAGACAGCGAAGACCCGCGCCTCGGCATGGTAAAGGAAAAATTCAACTTCTTCAACCTTGCCAAAATACTTCAGAACAGTAACAAGGACTATTACGAACTGCGCCGCTACTTTGCCGGGCGCAGCCCTTTGAGCAAGGCTTTGTCGCTTAGCAAACAGGTTTGCGACGCCGCCGAATCCACGCGCGCGAGCTATATGTCCATCGTTTACGAAAAGCTTACGATGTTCAACGACTCGGGTATCTGCGCTTTGACTTCGGCGAGCGACTTCATACCCGAAAACCTTGCCGACAGACCTACGGCGCTCTTTTTGAAGATACCTGACGAAAAGGACACGAGATACAACCTTGCCGCTATCTTCATGCTTTCTATTTACAAGGCGCTCATTAAAATAGCTTCGTCTTACGAAGACCTTTCGCTCCCGAGAAACGTTTACTATATTCTCGACGAGTTCGCGAACATGCCCAAGATCGACAAGTTCGACAAGATGATAACGGTCGGCCGTAGCCGTAAGATTTGGTTCAATATGATAATACAGTCTTACGCTCAGCTCAACAACGTTTACGGCGACAAGGTAGCCGATATCGTAAAAGGTAACTGCGGTATCAAGATGTTCATAGGTTCCAACGATATGGGAACGTGTAAAGAGTACAGCGAGCTGTGCGGTAATATCACGGTCGCCACCAACAGCTCTTCGGGCAGCGCGAATTCCGCAAGGGATATAAACGTTACTACGCAGATGCAGGTAAGACCGCTCATCTACCCGAGCGAACTTCAAAGGCTCAACCACCCGGGCGATATAGGTCACTCGATAGTAGTTACGTTCGGTAACTACCCGCTCATGACCTACTTTACCCCGAGCTTTAAAGTGCCCTTTTATAAAATGGGTAAGATGGATACTTCCGAACTCAACAACCGCCTGTTCGACGAGAAGGAAGCTTTCTACAACATAGCAAAGCGTAACGATCTCATCGAAAAGGATCAACAGGAAAAAGCCGAAAAGAAAGCGGCGGAAGCATCTTCCGCAAGCGGAAACAATACGGCTTCCGGCGGCGTAAGCTCGAATATGGATAAACGTACGGAAACGAAAGCCGAAGTTTCGGCGGAAGAGTACGCGGCGTACGTCGAAAGTGCGCAAGCCGCTTCCGAAGAAACGACCGAAACCGCGCGCGAAAGGGGTGACGACGACGCTCAGGCGGCGCAAGACATTCTGAGAATGTGGAAGCAATACAAGGCGAGCCACCCCGACGCAAAGATAGAAGACCTTTTAAGCGATTCTCTCGTCAAGGAAGGAGAAAGAAAATGAAAACGAAAAGGAATAAGATAATAAAACCGATAGCCTTCGTCGCTGCGTGGGCTTTCGTCATAATTTCTTTGATGTCTGTCGCGGTATTTCATAAGACCGAACAAGCTTACGCCTATCCATCCTGGCTGGGCGCGTATAAAGTCGCGCTCACTTTCGACGAAACGAAGCTCACGTCGACCCAAGTAACTACGGGAAACAGCGATACCGTCACCGTAAAGATAGTCTGCGGCGTTCCCGAAGGAGTGGAAATAGAAGAGGTCAAAGTAAAGATCCGCACCCGTAACGCCACCGCCGTAGCCGGGCTTGACTATACCGCTTTCGACGAAACGGTATCTTTGAGAAGATCGAGCTTTAGTAACGGCGTCTTTTACGATACCGTTTCGATAAAGGTCAACAAAAACCTTGACAGGTTCGCCGTAAACGATAACTATCCTTATTTCACCGTAGAAATATACGAAGTTCTGACCGAAAACTTTTCGGTGCTGGAAGGCGGCTCGCAAGTACGCATATCTATCGTTTCCACGTCGAAAAAATTGCATTCTTACCAGACGAACAACGAGTTGGGCCGTCAGATATTGAACGGCTACACTATGTCGAAACTTCAAAATCCGAGCTCGCTTAAATTGTATCACGAAGATAAAACCGGTCAGACGCTTACGGCGTCGGCAACGTTCGACGGCAGCGGCACGGCGTACAACGGCGATTATCTCGATATGGGGCTTGCGAATCTCTATTTCGGCGGCTACTGTATGCTTGACGAGAGCGGCGTCACGATGACGTCCTGGTGTACCGTCAAACTGTACGACGGCTCCACTTCGGGCACTCAGCTATATACCGTAACTCTCCGTCATATCGACGAAGATAAGCTTACCTTCGGTCAGGGTTACGGGGATATGAAGCACGAGAGCGAGTCTTTTGCCGATTCGAACTACGTTTTCGATGGGACTAACACACTCAATCGTTCCAACTATAAATATATGAAGGTTTCTTCGAGAACGCTTTACGAAACCTTCAAAAGCGATTCCAACTGGTGGCGTCAAACGTACGACTGGAATCTTAACTGGATACTGGTAGACGAAACGGCGCCTACGATAAAAGGATGGTACGTCGATCCGACTACCACGCAAAAGGGCGACAAGATACGTATTTCCGTTCGCTTCAACGAACCCATAAACGCGTCGGCGGAAGATATTTCCGGAATCAAATTGAGAACCAAACTGTCGGGCACGGGCGGCTTCAACGGGTATTCGGCGACCTTTAATTGCGTCAACGAACTGTGGAACGGCAATCATAAAGGCCTTGCCACCGACACTCTAATCTTCGAGTTCGATCCTTCCGCCGCGAAAGACGAATACGACGCTTCTCTTATCGGTACTATAAACAATATCGAAGTGGAAGGCTTCGACAATATCAACAAGATCTGCGACTACGGCAGAAACAGAAACGATCAGAACAATTACTGCAAAAACTACACGACGCTTGCTCTACTCGAAGCCGACAAGAGCGCTCCGAGACAAGTCAGAAGCTCGCTTTCGCTCAACTTCGACAACCGCAGCCCGATAGTCGAACATAACGGCGAGATACCGAGCGAATACGTCAAAGATTATCGCACTACGATAAGTTCTTCGGGAACGAACAACCTTCACGGGACCTACTATCTGTGGTCTACCGCTCCCGATATAAACTACGTCAAGGTCGAAAACCCGACGAGCGCCGAACTCGATAAATACTACGAAATAATCGACGGCGAGATGAGAGCTTCTTCGGATATCGTCGTGGACGCTTCCAAGGACTATTATATATATAGAAAAGCAGACCTTGCCGCGATATACGAGTACGAACGCAATATCGGCAAGATCCAAAACGCCGAAGATCTTAAAATACGCGACGAATCTTTGCGTTATAAGGAAATGACGCCTTTTAAGATAGAGTATTCGTCAAACGGCGAAATAGACACCACGTTGTCTGGCGTATCGGGGACGTACTATCTCCACGTATACGCCAAGTCGACTTATTCGGACGAGAACGGGACTTTCAGAAGATTCGGCCCCGTCAGAATAGACAACGCCGCGCCGGATCTTTCCGAAATGTCTATAAACGGCAACGTGCGCGAAAAGAACGTTTCCGTCAGAATAGACGAGCTTTCGGGGCTTGGAAACGTTATACTGTACTTACGCGAAAACCGCTTCGACGCCGACGATCCCGACAGCGAAACAAAGACGTTTTTGCTTTACGGCTCGACGAACGACGCAAACGTATCTACGATAGGCGGCTTTGGAACCGAGTTTAACGACGGCGTTCTGAGTTTTGCCGTCAACGCCGAAAACCACGTCGGATTGAAGGATGAGGACGGCAAAAAAGCCTTCGGCGATTATTATATCGGGCTCGTTGCGACCGACGTCGTCGGCAACGTTTCCGAGATATACTCTTCCGAAACACCCGAAACGTTCGATATGCGCGATCTGTTCGCGCCCTTCGTTTCGATAGACGGAGTCACTGTCACCGACGACAGCGACAATTGTCTGCCCGTGTTTTCCAAAACGACTTTCTACGCCGAAAACGCATACGTCGTCGATATATCTTCGGGCGCTAAGACGATAGTTATCGGAAGGCCCGGTCAGAGCAACCCGACTAACGGTTATTATCTTTTCAACGCGTACAAGATAGAAAACAATATGCGTATCCCGCTTTCCGTCAACGGCGACGGAACGATAGGTCAGTCGGGAAAGACGTATTTCACGAACTACGCCGTTCAGGCAAACGGCGGCACAAACTCTCAGATATCGTTTAAAGCCAAAGTCGTCGGTTATTACGAATTCACGACTTACGCCGAATTCGGTTCCGACGAGTTTTACTCGCAGACTCAACGCTTCTACGTTACCGACGGCAACGATAAGAGTGCAGACTCCAACTACGACAAGATATTCAACGTCGGCGTAAACTACAAGAACAAGCTGTTTATGCTCAGCAGTTCGCGTTTCTATTCGCGTACGGGTACGGGTATGGGCTCGAGCGTGAGCGCGTACTATAACGATTCGATCGAGCCTTTGGTGTTCTCCGGCAGGGAAAAGGCGGTGGACTACGTTACGACGATGGAGTATCGTGACTTTTACGCCGTTCGTCTTACCGAAGACGACGTCCGCGCCTTCAACAACGGCACGCTCACTGTCGAACGCGAAGAGAGCCGCAGACCTTCCGCCGGCGAGATATGGATACGTTATAAGTCCACGACATGGAACTTCTCCACTTCGCAAAGAGATTGGGCGTACTATTACTACGGCGATACGTCTTCGTCCTTGACGATAGACGTAAACAAGCTCTCGGGAAGACTCGTGTCCGTTTTGGATAAAGTAGTAAATATCATAATTCAAAAGGGCAGCGATCTTTATCTCAATTCGATGACGGGCGTTTCGGAAAGCGGTGCGCTCTACGTCGATCCCGCCCGCGTGCCTTCGGCGTTTACCGTAACGTCCTCGGCGGGCAATCCGTCTACCGAACTTACTTACGACGGGGCAGGCGTTTCTCCGCTCGAATATACCTTCGATAAAGAAATATTCTACGATAAGTACAACGATAAAGACGCGCCTACTCTTATTTCGGCGTATAAGTTCGAGTATCTCAACACCACGAAGATTTATTACGCCCCCGCTAAATTCGACGAATCTACGGGCGAAGTCGTGTTGAGCGTGGAAGCTTACAAGAACGATTTCAAGCTTCTTACCACTCCTTATCTCACGCAGTCCGTCGCGGGTTCGGGCACTTACGTAATACGCGAACTCGACGAAAACGGCATGCGCGATTACGCCGTTTACGTCGATAAGGACGCGCCTACCATGATCGTTCAGTACGCCGAAATCGACGCGGCTCACACCATGCACTACAACGCCTGGTATAACGCGAACAACGACGGCGAAACGATCCACACCACCGAATTTACCATTCAGCTCATAGAAGACAAAGCGTTTTCCGAGAACGTATCGTACAACGATTATCACGGTTTCGGTTACGACGCCGATACGTATACTTACGTGGCGGTATTCAACCTGACCGACGGTACGAAAAAGTTCGAGGCGGGCTTCTCGCTCAAAGACCTTGCGGCGGTAGACTCGGCGTACGAACTTCCTTACGGCGTGTTCGAGATAGAACTTTACGACCGCGCGGGCAACGGCTTCAAGCTTAACGTTTCAAAAGCCAAACAGCCGCTTGACACGAAAATCGAAGTCGTCGATAACGACAACGTTGAATTCATGGTCGTAGATCGTATTCCGAGCGAGATAGAAAGCGTTTACGTGACTCGTCCGGGCGCTTCTTCCGAATCCGTTGACTTTGCCGAAGTTGCCGAGCTTATCACCGACGACGAAGGCAATCAGCATTACGGCTTGACCTACACCGACGCCGGCAGATACGAATTTATCGTCGTCGACAAATACGGCTACACGATGTCACCCGCGACCGATACCGATCCCGGCAAAATGCACACGATAGCCGAACTTTCACGCGTTAATCCTTACGAAACGGTCAAGTGGGTGACGAGAACGGACGACGGAAGATTCGTCGATCTCGACGCCGAAAATATCGCTCCGTTCCGTACGGACAGCTACTATATCACGAGCGACGATAAGCTTTCGTTCGTGCTTGACTCGACTACCGTTTACTCTTATACCTTTACGGGTAACGTCAAGGCTACGCCCATAGAGCGCACGATAGGCGATAAGACTTACGTTTACGTCAACGTCGACTCGACCGAACGCTGGTCGGTCAAGATCTATTACACGCTTTATCCCGATATCTGCGTCACTTACAACCGTATCGCAAAGAGGGCGGTAGTTCCCGCGGCGATCAATTTAAGACCTGCCGAAAAGGACAGTCTTGGCGTTGCGCAGGCTGACGTTTCCAACAGAATAGTCGTTTACGTCGGCACGCAGGACGAAATAATCGATCCGATAACCGTAACGCTCCGCACGAGAAACAAGAGCGCTATCGCCGAGCTCGGCGATTACGACGCGTTCGAAGGCACCGTTACGCTCACCCCCACGGTGAAGGAGCAGATGGTCGTTATCCAGACTCATCCGTCGGGATTTTCGACCTATAACAGCTCGACTTATGAGTACGCCAACAGGACGTTCGAGTTGTTCGTCGAAACCATCGAAGGCAACGCCGAAAAGGGCAAGGCTAATCTTGAATGCGCGTGCCCCGGCGCTCAGGAACTCAACGTTACGACGAAGGACGGCATACTCGTCTTTGACGATTATTTGTCCGGCACCAAGTACGGGCTTCCCAACGTCGTATTCGAGAAAATGTATTCGACTTCGGCAACGGGCAGATCGTACGATAACAATTACGATTTCAGCATAAACACGAACTGGATGACGACCTTTGTAAGCACCGGGCTTGCGGACGTATATCTCGGTATGAAAATGTCGATTTCGGGCAGCCATACCGAAGGGTACCCGGATCTGAGATTGACGCTTTCGGACATATCAAACAACTCGCAGTTGTTCCGCGTGTTCCTTAACAAGTTCGATGAGAACAAGAACGTCGTTCTCGGCCACAGTTACGACGGATTGAGTGCCAACAACGAAACTTACGACAAGAAAACTTCGATAACGCTTACCGAAGCCCGCGGCGTCGCTTCGGCGGGAAGATACTTTCTTATGCCCGCAGGCTCCAAAGGCAATATCCGTTTCAACGTTTACGAAAACGAAGGTATGTACGTAACGTACGTGTCCTCCGGTCATGGCGCGGGGTACCCCGTGTACAATTATATAGTTCCCGCAAGAAACATAAACGACGTCGTGGGGTACGGGCTCCTTATCGATAACAAGGCTCCTACCATTGAACGCTGGTTTATCGACCACAATACTATACACGTAGGCGAAAAACTGCGCCTTTCGGTGAGATTTTCCGAACCCGTTCACGTTTCGGGCAAGGCGCCGGTAATTACGGCGAACGTAGGCAACTCGCTTGCGACGATAGACTTCGTTTACGCCGGCGGCGCGGGTACCGATACGCTTTACTTCGAGTTCGATCCTTCGCTTTCTTCTACCGAAGTCAACGTCGATTCGGTGTCGATAGCGTACGTTTCCAACTTCGGCTCCATCTGCGACTACGGTTACAACTCGTCAAAGAGAAACAACTTCTCCACGACCGTTCCCGAACTTCCCAGAAACACCGAGTGGAACAACGCGTGCTCGCTCGATACGAGAATGCCCGTTATCGATCTCGACACCAACTACTATTTGCCTTCCGGTCCGCAGAGAACGGCTTCCGTTCCCATTGTCGTCACGAAAGCTGCGAGCGGCGCCGAAATGGAATATTCCTGGACGGTTGAAGCCGAAGCTCCCGCGATGTACGAAAAGAAGCGTACGCTCAACTCTTCGCAACAGAGAGTGATCCTCGAAGCGAGCGGATTATCGGGAACGTACTACCTGCACGTGTATATGAAGAGCGTGTACGGGAAGGTCGCCACGAGAACGTTCGGGCCTTTCACGTTCGATAACAGTATTCCTACGATAAGCGGACTCTTCGTCGAAGAAGCGACCAAAGGCTTAAAGGAACGTAACGTCGTATTCTACATCAAAGACGAGCCTTACGGCGAAGCTTCTTCGGGTATCGCTCAGGTATATCTCTATTACCTTTGGAACGGCAGCGATCCGCAAGTCAGGCTCTTGTACGACGTCAACGCCGACGAGAACAAGAACTTCATAAAGATTCCCGAAAACAACCGCGTTTCCTTCTTACTTACTTACGAAGCCCTCGGAATATCCAAGGAAGAACAAAAAGACGTTACGATGGCTATATACGCCGTCGACGGGCTCGGGAACTCGCCCAACATTTCAGGCTACACCTTCTGTCCTACCGTCGTCAACTTCGACGCGCGTTCGGAAGTCGAAGTCGAAATGAGTTGCAGTAAATCGGAATTCTTCAACGCCGACGGTACGCCCGTATACAACGTAGTCGGCGGCGACCCGCGCTTTGATTTTACCTTCTCGCGCCAAGCCGACGAATACGATATAAGAGAACTCTATATCGGCGGG
>CACXHH010000166.1 GCA_902767455.1 uncultured Eubacteriales bacterium | reverse complement strand
GACCGTCACGGCAAGTTTTGCGGGGAAGCCTTCTTCGCCGTCATCCGAAACGTAACGAAGAGTCACGCAGTTATCGTCCGCCTCGCCGTGCCACAGCCTTGAAGAAAACCCTATCCTTCCGCCCGCGCGGGTATTGTTACCGTCGTTTTTGGTAAGTTCGTGTCTGACGCCGTTTATCCTTACGGCGCCGCCCGCGATACGCCCCGCGTATCTGCCTACGACCGCGCCCACGCTCCCGCCGGACAAGACGTAATCGTTCAATCTGTCGAGCCCGAGCACAGTTTCCTTGCCGTCGAATCTGAGCGAAGTTATCGCCGCGCCGTATTCGCAAACGGAAAGTTCGAGTTTCCCGTCCGAAACCGTGAAGATATTGACTTCTTCGCCCGTATTAAGTTTTCCGAAAAGTTCTTTCTTCATGGTGTAAAAAAACGCTTTTGCGGCGCGTTTGCCGTATTTTTCTATTATAATATACTACGAAACGACGAAATTGTCAACAACAAGCGCGCTCAAAAAGATTTTATGCGAAAATTACGCTATTACCGCCGCGCCCGTTATAACACGATAAGCACGAACGCCGACAACAATATAAGAAACGAAAAGTTGAACGCGGAAAATTCGAGAAGGTATCTTCCCGCTTTGTCGGGGTTGTGTTTTACGTATTCGCGGAAGGTTATAAGGCTTGCGAGCGAAGATATGAGCGTTCCCACCCCGCCGACGTTGACGGCGAGCAGCAGATTGCGCCAGTCGCTCGTAAAGCGCGATAAAAGTATCGCCGACGGAACGTTGCTTATCGCCTGACAAGATACGACTCCGCTTATAAACACCCGACCATCGATAACTCTTTCGATAAAGTCGCCTATCGTCGGTATGCGGGAGATATTTCCGGCGAAAACGAAGAAGAAAACGAAAGTGAAAAGTAACGGATAATCGACCGATAGCAAGGCTTTTCTGTCAAAAATAAGTATCACGACGGGAACGACTATAAGCCCCGCAAGATAGGGCACCGCGCGGAACACGACGAGTACGCTCAATATAAACAGTATCGTATACACGACCGTCTGAAGGGGCGGCAATTTCGTGTCGGAAGGTTTCATTTCGAGCTTTTCCGACGGAACGAACAAACAGCAGCAAAGCGTTATAAGCGCCACCGAAAGCGCGAACGGCGGCGCCATGACGCCCATGAATTCAAGGGTGTCTACGTTGAATTTTGTGTAGATGAACAGGTTTTGAGGATTTCCGAAAGGCGTGAGCATTCCGCCGAGATTTGCGGCGATATTCTGCATTATGAAGGTAAACGCCATATACTTTTTCTTGTCGGCGGCGACGAGCACGATATAGCCGAGCGGCAAAAAGGTTATGAGCGCCATGTCGTTGGCGATCAGCATAGAGCCGATAAACGTCACGTATACGAGCGCCAGAACGCACGCCTTGGCGTTTTTGAACAGCCTTACGATGTTATAGGCGAGTACGTAAAAAAGGTTGACGTTTTTGAACGCCGCGACGACGGCTGAAACGCAAAACAGACAAGTAAGCGTTTTCAGGTCGAAATAATCGGCGTACTTTTCGTCTACGGGCACGAAAAAGGTCGTAACGAGCGCGGCGAAAAAGGCGATTTCTGCCACCGCGTTACGTTTTACAAATGAAATGATTTTATCCTGCGTCCTTTGTTGCATGAAAACTACTCAATATTAAAGGCTGAAAACGAGCTTTACTTCGCTTTCAGCCGAATAAATTTTTTAATACCTGTTGCGATTGAAAAGCCCTACCGTTTCCGTGACCTGCGAGATATACGCGAACGTATCGGGGAATTCTTTAAGTATCTTTTCAAGGTCGACGAGCTGGCTCTTGTTGATTACGCAGATCAAAAGGTCGTATTCCGTGTGCTTGTACATGCCTTCGGCTTTGGCGACCGTCGCCGTATGGTGAAGCTCGTTTATTATCTTTTCGCTTATCTCACGGGCGTGAGTCGTGACGACTTCGACCTTCAACGCGCTTCTCGTCCCCTTCAGCATCGTGTTGCCGATGAACGAAGCGACGAACACGAATATTACGCACAGGAAGGCTTGTTCGAGGTCCTGCATGACTATTCCGCCGGCTATCGCGACGAGAGCGCTGAACGTGAACGAAACCCAGATAAAGTTGAGTTCGGGGCGTTTGTAAGCAACTAACTTACCGAGAACGTCCATACCGCCGGTGGAAGCGTTGCGCTTGAATACCGCG
>CACXHH010000165.1 GCA_902767455.1 uncultured Eubacteriales bacterium | reverse complement strand
CTCCAATCAGAACGGACCTACCTTTGAAGACGTCATCATCGAACAACTTCCCGAAGGCTTCGATATCGCCAACAAAGTCGAACGCGCCAACTGGTCTGGTTTTAACGTTCTTGCGGGTATGTACTACGACTACAACGCGGGCAGCGACACGAGTTTCGACGTTCGTCTTCCCGACGATATTACCGGCGTAAAGGCTTATTATCTTGCAAGAAGACATAAATACACCGACAAAGGTCAGACGGTAGACGTCTACGTCGACGTAACTGGTAAATCGGACTTTGACGACGCGACCAAGGCGGCGACGTGGGGCGACAGCACCGTTTCCTATATCGACGGGACCTTCTACGCCATGAATATGACCAAGCTCGATCTTTCGGCTTTTGAAGGCGCCAAGGCGGGCGAAAAGGTAAGTATTCTTCTCGACAAGAATATCGACGGCTGGTACTCGGCTTCTTCGTACTTCCTTTTGTACGAAGACGAGAGCGGCACTTTAAGAATTGCCGACTTTATCGATCTCGCGTACGATTTCTCGAAAAACGAACATAACTATGTGAACGCGAACGGAAGCACCAACGAGTTTACTTTCCACTTCTTCAGAAAGGAATTCGACGTTATAGTAACGCACGAAAGGGGCGCCGAAGCCAAAATCGTCGGTCAGCCTTCCGCTACGAAGATAAGCGATATCGAATACGAATTTGCTTCGGGCGAAACTTCAAAGACCTTCGATATAAACGACTACGTGGATATCGACCTTAAACATAAGAGCGCGGTCGTATCTTACAAAGTCAACGGCGAAGCCGTAAGCGATCTCACGTTCGACGCGGGCGCGGCAAGCGGCGTTATCACCGTTACGATCGCTCCCGACGGAAGCTCTAACGATTTGAGCGGCGCTATCTACTTCGATACTATCACCCTTGACGTCAACTATACTTTCTCGATGGGGAAAGTAAAAGTTACTTATCACGTCGGCGAAACTACCGACGAACGCGAATACGATTACGGCGATGAAGTTTCTCTGACTGCTCCCGAGACCGAACTCGCTTTCGATGGTTGGTATCTCGACGAAGAGTTTACCACCCCCGTCACCGAGCTTACGGCAACCGAAGACGTAGAACTTTACGCAAAACTCACGGCTTTAGAACCTTCTCAATCGGACGAAGCTTCTGACGGCGGCGAAACGCAGTCGGCTACCGACTCCGGTAAGAAGAAACGCGGTTGCGGCGGCGTCGTTTCCGGTTTCGGAATACTCGGGCTTGCGTTGGCGCTCGGCGCGGCGTTCGCGGTAAGACGTAAAAAAGAAGACTGATCAAACTTTTTTTGCTGTCGGAAAATCTTTCCGACAGCAAAACTTACTTTACGGGTGTTTAAAATGAAAAAATTATTGACTGTTTTAGTCGCTTTGCTTCTCTTTGCGACGGTCGCTTGCAACGCCGAGCCTTCGGGCGAAAATTCAGCCGCAAGCGTAGACGCGGGCTCCGCTTTCTCGCAGACGAGCGATAACGAAAACTCGTCCGAAAGCGCCGCGGCTTGGGCAAGCGATAGCGGAAGCGGCGAACAAGACGCGGGCGAAACGGCAGAAGAAGGGCTCGTCGCTTTTTGGGATTTCGACGAAATAGATAACGGCTTCGTCGCCGATAAGAGCGGCAACGGGCACGACGCCGCCGTTCACGGCTCCCCGAAGATAGAAGATCTCACCGACGGAAAGGCGATAATGCTTTCAGAATCGGGCGATAACTTATTCGTCGAAGACGATAACGACTTCGACTTTAAAAAGACGGACGATTTTTCCGCCGTCGCGAGAGTCAAGTGGAACGGAACGTACCCGAGCGGCTGGCCGTGTATCTTCAACCGCGGGTTGATGACGAAGGCTTACGCGTTCAATTATTTCGGTTTTTGGATAGAACATGGAACGGGGATAGCGCAGTGCGGCGTGTCAAATTACAACGCGAACGGCTGTCTTAATCTTCCCGCAAAGCAGGCGCTCGATACAAACTGGCACACCTTCAAGCTCGTTCAGCGCGGCGATAAAGGTAAGCTTTATTTCTATATCGACGAAGTTTTACAGGCAAGTTCTTCTTCGATAAGCTCGGTTTCGACTCAACCGCTGTTTATCGGCTACAACGGCAACAACGGCAACGAAGGTCAGTTCGCGGGGCTTATCGACAGCGTAAAAATTTACGATATAGCGCTCGATACGGGCGACGAAACGGAAGACGTAAAGACGGTCGACTCTATGCTCAAAAAAAATTTCGCTTACAAAAACCAATCAAACGGCGCTTCCATGGCGCTCCCTTACAGGGTTTACTTTCCTTCGGGGTACGAAACGGCGGAAAACGCCGATAAAAAGTACCCGATGCTCTTTTTTCTTCACGGGCACGGAGAGTGCGGCGTCGATAACGAACAACAGATACGCGTGCTCGGCGGGCCGAATAAACTTCTCGACGACGTGGTCTCTCTCGACGATTGTATCGTGGTCGCTCCGCAAACGCCTTGCAATATCGACGACGAGTGGATACCCGTCCGCCATAACTGGTACACGGGCTCGCGCGCTTCGCTCGGCGAACAAACGGTTTCGATGAGCGCCGCTATCGCTCTTCTCGACTACTTTCTCGATAACGAAAAGGTCGATAGAACGCGCGTTTACGCCGCGGGTATCTCGATGGGCGGCTACGGCACGTGGGAACTTATAACGCGACGACCCGAAGTTTTCGCCGCGGCGATACCGTTGTGCGGCGCGGGCATACCGTCTATGGCTGAAACCATCAAAGATATTGCCATATGGGCTTTCCACGGCGAAGCCGATTCCACCGTTCCCGTCAGCGGAACGAGAGATATGGTCGAAGCTTTGAAACTCGTCGGCGGAAACGTCAAGGCGACTTACTTCAAAGGCGTAGGTCACAACTGCTGGACTAACGCTTACGCTACCGACGGGCTGGTCGAGTGGCTGTTTATGCAAAAGAAAACGTCTTAAAAACGCTAAAAAAAGGCTTGTCACCGTTAAGGCGACAAGCTTTTTTGATGCTTTTCAATGGTATTTCGTTTCGTCGGAAACGCTCTTTTTTACTCGAATTCGGTCATATTTTTGCGGTATCGGCGGGGAAGATAATTATTTTGAAGCTTTTCGTTTTTTCGACTTTCTATATTGACGGAAGAAAAATAAGTTTTCCACAGTTTTCTGAAATTTTCTTCTTCGGTCGAAAGATACACGGTCACGGGATAGTCGTTTACGACCGTTTTTAAACTCTTTCCGTCGTATACGGCAAGAAGGTTTCGCTTCGTATCGTGAATAATGAACTTTTCGCTCGGGAAGCGTTCGGCAAAGTGCGGGGCGACGAGATCGACTATATCGTTGTCAGGCTCGAAGTGGGCGTAAAGCCCGCCGACGCACTCCGAAAACCTTAAAAATCCATGTATTCTGTGAACTTCCTTGCGTATTTTTTCGCAAAGGTCGCGGTGGTAGAGAACGTTCGCGTCCGTGTAGTCGGTGACGACGCTTCGTCTTTCTTCAAGGCATCTTCGGGCGACGGAAAAGGTCACGCTCTCGCGCAGTCCGTCATAGCTTCTCAGCGGCAGAAAAAGCTCTGAATAAAGCCATATCCCGCCGCATTTGGCGATCCCGCGCCGCACCCGCTCGGCGATAGCTTTATCTGTCGCGATATTTACGACTTCGGTATCGAACGAAGGTTGAAAGCTTCCCGAATACACGGCTTCGGGCACTCGTTTGTTGACGAAACTGTCGTATAAACAGCAGGAAACGCCTTCGGCTGTTCCGTCGCATTTATATATGAGCATAGACGCACCTTTTGATTTGATTTTCGGCGTTTCACCGCCGCGTTTAAAACTGCCCGATGAGCGCCGAAGTCGATATTTCGGGCGAAGAAAACAGCGAAAGCTGTTCGGCGTTTTGCGCTCTGTCGGCAAGAAGAAGCAAATTTTTGACGGCGGCGGGGCGAGTCTGCCCGCAGAACTTTCCGTTGCACGTTATAAAGTGCACTGCGCGCTTCATCACCACGCGCATCTTGTAAAGGTCGTTGAAGTCGAGCGAAGAAAACTTTCTCGCCCGAACTATCTTGTTCGCCGTCACGAACCCTATCCCGGGCACTCGCACGAGCATTTCGGGCGGCGCGGTGTTTATTTCCACGGGGAAGTTTTCCATGTGCTTTAAAGCCCAGCCGCATTTCGGGTCGAAGTTGACGTCGAGATCTTCGTCGCTATCTAATATCTCCGCGGCGGAGAACCCGTAAAAACGCAACAGCCAGTCGGCTTGATACAACCTGTGTTCGCGCAGTAGCCCGACGGGAGTCGTCGGCAAAAGCGGCGTGGTCGTATTCGTCGGAACGTACGACGAAAAATACACTCTTTTGAGCGAATATTTCTTGTAAAGCGCTTCGGTAAGCCGTATTATCCTGCCGTCGTGTTCGGGCGAAGCCCCTACTATCATCTGCGTAGTCTGACCCGCCGGCAGAAATTTTTTATTGTTTTCGGCTCGCGCGGCGAATCTGCTTTCAGCCATTTCCTTCATGGGCGTAAGTATCGCCGAAGCCGATTTTTGCGGGGCGAGCAGGCGAAGGCTCTTCTCGCTCGGAAGCTCTATATTAAAGCTCATTCTGTCCACGAGATTTGCCGCTCTCTCGAGAAGAAGCGAGTCTGCGCCGGGAATACCTTTCAAATGAATATACCCGTTGAAGCCGTAAAGTTTTCTCAATCGCGTGACCGTTTCGAGCAAAAGCTCCATCGTGTGATCGGGGCTTTTTTCAATCGCCGACGACAAAAACAGTCCTTCGATATAGTTGCGCTTGTAAAAACTCATCACGAGCATACATATCTCGTCGGGCGTGGCGGAAGCTCTCGGCACGTCGTTGCTCCTTCTGTTCACGCAGTATAAACAGTTATACACGCACTTGTTGGAAAGGAGTATCTTCATCAGCGAAATGCACCTGCCGTCCTGCGTGAACGAGTGACATATCCCGCCGTAAGCGGCGTTGCCCGTTCCGCCGACGTTGCGCCTGTCCGAGCCCGAAGACGAGCACGAAACGTCGTATTTTGCCGATTCGGTCAATATTTTAAGTCTTTCTTCGTCGAGCATATCAGTCCTTTCCTTTTTTACTTATCGAACAAATGTTCTAAATCAAGTCTATTATACTCCGTTCGTCAATGCTTGTCAAGGGATAAAAGCATTTTTTTTAAAAAAGAAAGACGGTAAATTTTTCCATTTTCGGCGGCGCGGGCGAGTTTTTGTAAAAAAGCTTCTTTTTTTGAAAAAAAGGCTGTGCTTGTGAAAAATTTTTCCGCTTGCCGTTGACAAGATTGGTTATTTATGGTAATATAGTTAGTGTATGTTGAAAAACGATAGATTATATTTGATAACTGATGAAAAACAGGTCGGATATCTGAGCGGGTACAGGACTGCCGATGCGTACGTCGTATTCGACCACGGCAAAAAACTCTTCTTTATCGATTCGCGTTATTTTTACGCGGTAAGGAAGCGTCTTTCAAAAGACTGGGAAGCCGTTCTCGGCTCCGTTCGCGAAGCTATCGACTATATCGCCGAAAGGCGCGAAAAACTTTTCGTCGATTTTGACTATACGACTCTGACTTTTGCCGACAAGCTCCGCAGCCGCGGCATCGAGCTGTCCGACTGCGGCGCCGAATTAAAAGAGATGATGCTATATAAGTCCGAAGAAGAGATCAAAAATCTTCAGAAGGCTTGCACCATCGCAGAAAAGGCTTTCAAAAACACCTTGAAGATAATAAAAGCGGGTATGACCGAGCTTGAAGTCGCGACCTATCTCGAAGGTCAATTCAAAGCGCTCGGCGCGAGCGGCACTTCGTTTGAAACGATAGTGGCGTTCGGGGCGAACTCCGCCGTTCCGCATCACCAGACGGGGAACGCAGTCTTAAAACCCGAAACTGTCGTGCTTATGGACTTCGGCTGTCTATATAAGGGCTATTGCTCGGATATGACGAGAACTTTCTACTTCGGGAGCAAACCTTCAAAAGAGTTTTTAAAGGTTTACGACAGCGTTTTAAGAGCTCACGAAGCGACTTACGACGGCATCTACGAAGGTATACCGTGCGTCGAAGTGGACAAGATCGCGCGCGACGTTCTGACCGAGTGCGGTTACGGTAAATTCTTTACCCACTCGCTCGGGCACGGCGTGGGCGTAAATATTCACGAAGCGCCTTCGCTATCTCCCAAGGGCACGGGCGAAGTGCACAGCGGAATGGTACACTCGATAGAGCCGGGCGTATATCTCGACGGAAAGTTCGGCGTTCGCATCGAAGACACCGTCTATATGAAGGACGGCAAAGCGCAGACCTTTATGAAGGTCACGAAAAAACTCATAAGGATAAAAGCCGAGTAAAACGATTTTCATCGGCAAATATAAATTAAGATAATAAAAACATAGGAGATAAATCATTATGGTATTAGCAGGCGATTTAAGAAAGGGCGTAACCATCGAGTACGACGGAAAGGTCTGGTCGGTAGTCGACTTTTTACACGTCAAACCCGGCAAAGGCGCCGCTTTCGTCAGAACGACGCTTAAAAACGTTATCGACGGTAAGGTGTTGCAGATGACCTTCAACCCGACCGAAAAATTCGAAAACGCTATCATCGAAACCAAGAAGATGACGTATTCGTACAACGACGGCGAGTTCTACTACTTCATGGACGAAGAGTACAACATGGAACCGCTCGATCGCGATCAGGTAGAAGACGCTCTTAAATGGATAAAGGAAAACGATCCCGTAACCGTAAAACTTTACAAGGGCAAAGCTTTCTCCGTTGACTGCGAAAACTTCGTAGAACTTCTCGTTACCGAATCCGAACCGGGCGTTGCAGGCAACACCGCGACGAACGCAACCAAAAACGCCACTTTGGAAACGGGCGTTACCATTCAGGTACCTATGTTCGTCAACGAAGGCGACACCATCAGAGTAGACACCCGCACGGGCGAATACATGGAACGCGTTAAAAAATAATAATAAACGGGGCTGCGTCGACCAAAAGTCGGTAGTAGCCCCTATTTGCGTATTATGGCGCGCTTTACCCGCGCGGAAGAGCTTTCCCGACAGCTTTATCGGGTAAAGTATTTTTCGCACGGTCATTTTGAATAAATATGAAAACGGCGTTTGTAACGGGCGGCGCGAAAGGCATAGGTCTTGCGATCGCCGAAAAACTTAAAAGCGAAGGTTATACGGTAGTCGTTGGCTACAACAGTTCCGAAAACGCGGCAACGCGTTTAAAAAATCTTGGTTACTATATCGTAAAAATCGACGTGAGTGACGAAAAATCGGTAGATAATGCCTTTGATTTTATAGACGCGAAATTCGGCGGAGCAGACGTTCTCGTAAACAACGCGGGTATCGCGTTAAAGCAAAAGCTTCTTGTCGACGTTACCGTAAAAGAGTTTGACGACTTGTTTTCGGTAGACGTAAAAGGTGTATTTTTATGCACGAAGAGAGCGCTTTTTCATATGATCGAAAAAGGGCGCGGCGACGTTATAAATATCTCGTCGATATGGGCGAGCCGAGCCGCCTCGTGCGAAGTTGCGTATTCCGCGGCGAAAGCCGCCGTCGAGATGATGACGAGATCGCTTGCCGCCGAGCTTGAAAACTCCGATATATGCGTGCAGGCGATAGCTCCTTCTCTCGTCGAAACGGATATGAACTCGCATTTAAGCGAAGAAGATAAGCTTTCGTTCCTTGCCGAAAACGGCATGAAGAGAGCTCTTACGCCGAGCGACATTGCCGAAGAAGTTTCAAAAGCTTTAAAAACGCGCGTAAATGGCGCCGTTACCGTAGTTGAATAAAACGTCCTTTCAATTACTAATACTATGAATAAGTACATAATCGCGCGTAAAAAAGCGCGCGTCGTAAATAAAAACAGAAAATATGATAAACAAGGAGAATGATTGAAATGGCAATCAAAAAAGAATGCGTTGCGATGCTTCTTGCCGGCGGGCAAGGCAGCAGGCTGTACGCATTGACAAGCAAGATCGCAAAACCTGCGGTCCCGTTCGGCGGCAAATACAGGATAATAGACTTTCCGCTTTCAAACTGCGTAAACTCGGATAGCGACACGGTCGGTATCTTAACGCAGTATGAGCCTCTCGAACTCAATAACTATATAGGAAACGGTCAGCCGTGGGATTTAGACCGTTCTTTCGGCGGCGTTCATATACTTTCGCCATACCAAGCTAAACGCGGAAGCACTTGGTACACGGGTACCGCCAACGCCATATATCAGAACATTTCTTTTATTAAAAAATTCGATCCGAAATACGTTCTGATACTTT
>CACXHH010000164.1 GCA_902767455.1 uncultured Eubacteriales bacterium | reverse complement strand
TTTTCGTGGTTGAAAATAGTTTACCATAGATTTATATGAACTGTCTATTTTTTTCTAAAACTGTTGCACTTAATAGTATAATTCACCCGCAAAAAAAACAGCCCTTGCCTGAAAAGGCAAGGGCTGTCGGTGTTTTAACGATTACTCGTTGGTTTGTTCGTCGGTGGGCTGATCGGTGGATTCTTCTGCGGGAGTTTCGGCAGCTTCTTCTTTAGCATCTTCGGGAATATTATTTTCCATATTCTCGTAGTCGTATTCGGGAAGCGCTTCTTCTTCGGCAGGAGCTTCGGTTTCGGTAGTATCGGGCTCGGTAGCATCTTCCTTGGTTTCTTCTACCTTGTTAGCTTCTTCGGCTTTAGCTTTTGCCGCGGCTTCACGTTTAGCCTTGTTGGCGTTGATCTGCTCCTGAGCTTTTTCACGGCTGTTACGGCTGTAGAATTCTTCGGTAGCGACCTTTTCCTTTCTGGTCTTCTTGAAGAGCAATCTTACCGCAACTACTATGAGTACGAGTACGAGCACTATCGCGATGACCATGGAAACGACGTAGAGAGCCGTGTTGGTTTCACCCGTGTAGGAGAGAGTGGAGGAGCTTTCTTCTTCGGAAGATGAAGAACTCGTTTCGGTTTCTTCCGTTCTTTCGGTTGCTACGTCGATGGTTTCGTAAGAGGCGACCATTGCGTGCGCGCCTGCGTAGTAGGTGTATACGTCGGTAGCTTCGTTAGCCCATTCGTATCTCGTAGCGTCTTTGCCGTTATCGTCCTTGTAGTTGACTTTGGTGGGCATCTGAACGTAAGATACGGTGTCGTCTTCGGAAGCGGTGGGGTTGCCGAGTTTTGCAAGGAGAGCCGTTACGGAGCCGCTCGAAGTGATTTCGGCGCTGTCGAAAATGACCGTGCCTTCGGAAGTCGTTTCGGCGTCTCTCGAGCCGTTCCAGAGTTCTACTCTGTACTGGAGATCGTTTTCACCGGCGGTCAATACGAAGTAGACTGTCGTCCATTCGTTGTCGGCGGTGGCTTCAACCGTCTGGAAGAGCTGTTTGCTGAACTTGTCGGTTTCTTTTACGGTGAGAGTATCGTTAGCGTATTCGTAATCTTTTGCGGAGATCGTCATTACGGGGAAACCGGAAAGATTGTCCGCGTTTACGAGATAGATATAAGCTTTGGCGTTTCCGAGCGCTTTGACCTTTACGGAGATGAAAGCGGTGGTGCCTGCGCTCAAAGTCTTGGCGGAAGAAAGATATCCGTAAGAGAGCGCGGCGGTGTTCTTGATGACTAACGGCTGGAGATATTTGTTGTTCTTTTCTTTTTCAAGAGCGTTAAGAGCCGTTTGTTCGTCGGCGGTGAAGCCGTAGTTGTTGAGATACTTCGTGTTGACGATACCTGCGGTCGTGCCGTCCTGAGCGTAACGTGTTTCTTCGCTGTTGCTGTTGGTCATTACGTGGTTGCCTACGACGCCCGTGTAACCGTTTACGTTTCCGGCAAACTTATTCATTATCGTCGTTTCGTTGGTAGCGGCGTAATTGAAGGTGTATTCGTCTTTTTCTTCGGCTTCGTCGGTGCCGTTGGGCTTGTCTGCGCCGAGATTCGCGATAGCCGTGTAAGTGCCGGTTTCAACTTTGTCGAACTCTTCCTGAGTCATCGTCGAGAACGCAAAGCCGGTCATTACGGCGTAACCCTTAGTGAGCTTGTTGAAGTCGGTCACGGTTTCGGTGGTACCTAAGGTTAAGGCGACTTCAACGTTTCTCGCGACGTTGTCGCCGAGAGTGTTGGTGGCGTAAAGAGTTACTTTAACGAAGTCGTTATAGTTTTCGTTTTCGTAGTTCTTGGTGGTGAAAGCCGAAATAAGCGAAGCGGCTTTGGGGTTGGTCGCCATATTGTCGGTGTAAGTTACCGAAAGACCGGTAATGTTGAGATACGTTTCGACTTTGGCGTAGAAGCTCATAGACGCGATATAGCCGTCGGGGATATCCATCGAGAAGGTTATCGAAGAGCTTGCGTTTTCGGGATGGTACAAAAGGAGAGTAAGATCGTCCGCTTTGAAAGGAGTGTCTATCGCGGCGATCGGGCTGTCGGTCAAAGCCTGCGCTTCGGCGTAGGTGCCGATAAAGTCGACGACGGAGTCGCCGTAGCCGGTAACTTCCGCGGCGTGCGCGTAGTTATCGTTGACCTTGGTCGCCGGGTTGAGTGCGCCGTTGAAGTAATCAAGCGTAGGAACTATCGTGCTGACCGTGGCGTTTACCGAATAGTCGTAAGCGACGTATTGTTCGTCTGCGCCTTTGGTCTTGGAGTTATCCATCGAAAGGACGAGTTTTTCCGCGGAGACGAGCTCGGAACCTTTAGACGCCAACTGATAGAAATCAAACGTATGATCGATATCGCCGCTCGTTGCCGTCTGATATTCTTCTCTCGTGATATCGGTGTAGTAAACGTTGTCGAAGTAGGCGAAGCCTTCAACATATTCCTGACGAACGTCCTTGGAACCGAATCCAAGCCCGAGAACTACTCTGAAGCTCGTGTCGGCGTAATCGTTGGCGTTGAGATAGAAGTTTACCTGTACCCACTCGCCGTCGGTATTGATATTCTTGACGATAACGGGCGAGATCTCGGAGCCGATAGTCGAACGGAGCTGAACGTACGCGCCGAAATCTTCGGTATCCATCTTCGTTTTAAGGTTTTTGGTCATTACCCAAACAGAGAGTTTACCGAAAGAAGAAACGCCGAAGGTCTTGGTGGAAGTAAACTTCTGCGCGGTGCCCCTTCCTTCTTCGCTCGTTACGTTGTGGATCATAAGAACTTTCGTACCGGAAGTAGGCAACTTGTCCGTGTTGGAGTTTTCTTTATCGTAAGTATAAAGTTCTTCCGCGCCGATATAGCCGAGCTTTTCGGGTGTCTTGGGGTTGAAGTAAACGGCGGTATCGCCTTCGCCGCTTTCAACGGGGAAGCGATAGTTTACCGTAGAATACTTCTTCGCGACAGCCGAAGCGATCTCTTTGTAAGTTTCTTCGGCGGTGTCGATTATGCCGGAAGTGGCGTTCGACGAAGTAGCCGAGTTGAGAAGAGAGTCGTTCGATCTCGTCCAGTTGACGGAAGTGGCAACGGGGTAATCTGCCGCTGCTTTTTCGGTCGTACCGAACTCGAAGTCACCGTTTGTGACTACCTGATAGTCGGTGATCGACGTCGTCGACGACGAAGAAGAGCTCGAGGACGAACTCGACGTGTTGGCGGAGGAATCTGTGCACGCAACGGTAAGCATGAGGGTAAAGGCTACCATCATCGCAAGGATCGTTGCGGACAGAGTTTTGACGTTGAACTTTTTGTTTGTTTTCATAGTTCACCTTTAAATAAAAAAGTAAATTAGTTTATCCGTATCGATAACAATGTTCATTATACTATATGTTTTTTAGAAAATCAATTTTTTTCGCGTGATATTTATAATTATTTATAAAAAAAAGAATATATTTTACATTTATATAAACGCGAACGCGCATAATTTTATCGTGGAAAATAAATTGTGGCTGAAAATAGCCGTGGGCGCGGCGGCGGGAGCCGTAAGCGGTTTTATCGGGGGCGGCGGCGGTATGCTCGTGGTGCCGCTCTTGTCTTTTTGTCTTGGGTGCGGCGGCAAGCGCGCTCACGCTACCGCTATTGCGGTGATTCTCCCGATCGCCGTTATCTCTTCGGTAGTTTCGCTCTTTTCGATCACGCCCGAATGGTCGGAACTTATCCCTACCGTTATCGGAGTTACGGTCGGCGGGGTGGTCGGCTCGTTCGTTTTAAAAGCCGCTCCGTCTTTTTGGGTGTCGATCGTATTTTCCGCGCTTATGGCGGCTGTGGGCGTGAAAACCCTTTTCTTTTGATTTTATTCTCTCGTCTTGGCGTACGCGTTTTAAAAATAAAAAAGCGAAAACGCCCGCGGAACGCGAACGGCGCAAGGGGTTTTTCAACGCGCCGTTTAAGCCGACGAAAAGGATAAAAGTGCCCATATAAGCGCGTTATCGATACATATTTTCTAATTTTCAGGTAAAAAAGTGATCTCTTTCGTTTTATACGCTCTGTGCGGAGCGGCGGCGGGAGTTCTCGGCGGAATGGGTATGGGCGGCGGAACCCTTCTTATACCGCTGCTCACCATCCTTTTGGGAACGGCTCACGCAAACGCCCGTATTTACAATCTCATCTCCTTCGTACCTATGGCGATAATATCGCTCGTCGTGCATTCCCGTAACGGGCTCGTGAAGCTCAAAGGCACTCTTCCCGTCGTCTTATCCGCGGGAGCGACTTCGATAGCCGCGTGCTACGCCGCTTCTTTCGTTCGGGGCGAAATTGCTTCGAGAATATTCGGCGGTTTCTCGTTATGCGTTGCGGCGGCGTACTTTATCGCGACCATCGTCAAAAAGAAAAGCAAACGTTTTTCCGCCC
>CACXHH010000163.1 GCA_902767455.1 uncultured Eubacteriales bacterium | reverse complement strand
TGCACAATTTGAACACCTTTTTATACGTTTTATACGTTTTTACACACCGCCTTGGACAAGCCCCTCGGCGGTGTGTAAAAAATTATGTTTTTTTTGGAGTTATCAACATTTACGCTCCTTTTGTCAAACCTTTGCTTTATACGTTTTATACGTTTTATACAAGATTTTCGTTTTCAGCGTCAAATCCCATCATAAGACGAAAACAAACATTCTCATAACGCTCATAAATATCCAAAGGTGTACCGTCAATAAGGTACAAACGGGTTTTGTCCGCGGTTCTGGACAAAATATAAAGAATGTTGTTTAGACGAACACAAACGCGAACCGTTTTATCTTTATCCAAATAAAACTCTATAAAATTACTTTCCATTCTTCTTTTCGTAAAGGTCAGCATCGTTATAGACGGAATCGGTAGAAACAACTATGTCATTTACGAAAGATTTGTCCGTAAATTCGTTCAAAGCCATTTGCAAATCAACGATAGCGCCGACTTTCAAATTCTTATATTTTTTAAACTTATCGGGCGAACGAGTTTCCCCGGCGCAAGTCGTGATAAGAATATCCGAGGACTTTGGAAAGTAAAGCCTGCCGTCTTTCATTTTAGCCGGAATACAACCAACGGTAACCCACGTCAAAGTTTCGTGTGTGTTTTTGTCCTCAGACTGCCTAACTTGTAAAACAATTGCTCTTTTCATTTTTAAAACTCCTTTCTGGGATAAAAGATAACAACCCAGCAAAAATATATTTACAAAACGCACTAAGCGACTTGTACGAGTACGGCGGGGGAACCTTTCTCCCGCCGTAAATAAAAATGCTTCCTACGGGGTGTTCAGCCGCAGAACTGCAAAAAAATATCCAAGAAGAACCTTTCGTTCCTCTTGGATATAAATATAAAACTTTACAAATAAGTGAACCGATAATTATTTATCTTCAATTTAGTTGACAAATAATTAAACATTTGCTACAATTAACTGCGCCCGAAAGGTGAAATAAGCCTTTCGGGCGCGGAAAATCGGCTTTTTCAGCGTAAAAGTATCGCGAAAACGCCGTTCAGACGCGTATATCCCGAAAAGTTTTCGTAGATCTTACGCGTAAAAAAACCGAGAGCTTAAAAGCCTTCGGTGGGGCAAAGTCGATTAACGCCCCGCAAAGAAATCAAAGGGACGAGCTTTCTTTGGTTTCGATGCAAAAACCTTGCGCGAATATTTTTGCGCCATAAAGACCGGGAGGTAAATAACTTATGAAAAAGTACGAAATGCTTTACATTCTCGACAATTCCATTTCCGACGAAGCGAAAGAAGCTCTTATCGCCAAGTTTGAAAATCTTGTCAAGGATAACGGCGGCGTAGTTGAAGCGTCCGAAAAGTGGGGCACCAAAAAGCTTGCTTACGCTATCGACTATAAGACCGAAGGCTATTACGTTCTTTTAACGTTCGAAGCGGAAACGAGCTTTGTCAAAGAACTCGACAGAGTCGCCGGCATCACCGAAAACGTTATGAGAAGGCTTATTTCAGTCCGTAACGCATAATAAATTCAGGAGAAAATTATGAATAAAGTGTATCTGATAGGTAACTTGACTCGTGACCCCGAACTCGCCGAAACCGGTTCGGGTATCAAAGTCTGTCGCTTTTCTATCGCGGTAAACAGAACCTATAGAAGCAGTGACGGCGAACGCCAGACCGACTTTTTTAATATCACCGTCTGGAGAAACCAAGCCGAAAACTGCGGCAGATATCTCAAAAAGGGCAGCAAAGTCGCCATCGTCGGCGCTCTTCAGAACCGTTCTTACGAAGATAAGGACGGCGTTAAGCGCAACGTGACCGATATCGTAGCGGACGAAGTCGAATTCTTGTCTTCGCGTACCGCCGAAGCGGGTGACGACATGCAGCAGCCCCGCGTTCAAACGAGAAGCGGAAGACCTTCTTTGGAACCCGTTGACGACGGTGACGATCTTCCCTTCTGATTAAAAAAGGAGAATAATCATGGAAGAAAACAAAGCTAAACGGCCGATGAAAAGACCTTCGAGAAAAAAGGTCTGCGCTTTCTGCGTTGAAAAGGCTCAGTTTATCGACTATAAGGACGTTTCTAAACTCAAAAAATACGTTTCCGAAAACGGCAAAATTTTGCCCCGCCGCATGACGGGCGTTTGCGCTCAACACCAGAGAGCTTTAAGCAACGCCATCAAGAAGGCGAGAATAGTCGCTCTGCTTCCCTTCAAGGGCGAGTAAGAAAGACTAAAAAAGCGCGCCCGCCCGATAGGACAAAAAAAGGCGCGTTTTGCCGCGCGGAAAACTTTTTTCCGCACAAAAAAAGCAATTTGGCTGAACGTAAGTCGGTTTTCGATTTCCGTTCGGCCTTTTTCGTTTTTCGATTAGTCGGAACGAAAGCGTTTTAAGCCCGCATAGCCCTTTTAGCGGCGGTTTCGCGGGCGGAATATGAACACTCCGCGTAAGAATAAACGGACGGCAAAAACGGGCGTTTTACGGCTTTAAACGAACAAAGCGAAAAAGTCGCCGTATTTTTTGGCAAGCGGCGAAAAGCAAAATCAAAACGCAAACGCGGGCAAAGATAAAAATTTTGAAAATAATCGAAAAATATTAAAAAAAGTATGTACAAACGCTTTCGTTTGTGATAGAATATACGGGAAGAAAAAAACGGAGGTAACAATTATGGCTTATAAAATTTCCGACGAATGCATTTCTTGCGGAGCTTGCGCGGAAAACTGTCCCGTCGGCGCTATATCTCAGGGTGACGACAAGTACGTTATCGATGCTGACGCTTGCATCTCTTGCGGAGCTTGCGCGGATACTTGCCCTGTAGGCGCTCCCTCGGAAGAGTAATTTAAGGTAACTTAAACGGCTGTCGCAAGTTGCTTTGCCAACTTGCGACAAATTTTTTTATTGACGCTTTTTCGTTTGCATGAAAAAGTCGATAATAAATTATATAATAATTAAATCCGCAATTTTGCTTTCGTGTAAGCGAAAATATCGTAGCCACAGGCTATATCGCTTTGCCGCAAGGCAAAATATCGCTTTGGCGTCAGCCGAACGATCACACCTGAGTTCTAACGTTTTTTTGCTTGTGGAGCAAGCAAAAACGGTAATTGATATTATGTCAAACATTTCCCTATTGCCCGAAGAAAAGGTCGAAAGCTTAAATATAAAAGACTATAAGATAATCCAGTCGGACAAGCTTTATAAGTTCACGAGCGACTCGGTCATTTTGTCGCGCTTTGCGCGCGGTGGGGCGGAGCGCGTGTGCGATCTGTGCTCGGGCAGCGGAATAGTTTCGCTCCACTACTACGCGCTCAACGACGATTCCGTCAAGAGCTGTACGTGTTGCGAACTGCAAAGAGAACTCGCCCGAATGAACGAAAAGAGCGTGGCGCTCAACGGTCTTGAAAAGGTGTTTACCGTAATCAACGCCCCGCTTCAAAGCTTCGTTCCGAGCGAAAAGTTCGATCTCGTTTTATGCAATCCGCCCTACGAGAAAGCGGGTGGCGGTATTCTGCCCAAAAACGCGCATCTTGCCGCGTGCAGAACGGAAGCTACGGTCACGCTCGAAGAGATAATTTCGTGCGCTTCGCGCGTGTTGAAGCGCGGCGCGAGCCTGTGTATTTGCCACAAAGTAACGCGCCTTCAGGAGCTCGTAACGCTGTGCGATAAATATTCGCTCAACATCTGCCGTATGCAGTTCGTAAGCGGCGCGGGCGGAAAAGCTTATCTCGTTTTAGTCGAAGCTCTTAAAGATAAAAAATCCGATTTGGAGGTCAATAACGCGATAATCAACGATTTTCGTGATTTCAGCGGAGAGAAAAAGTAACCATGATATACTTCGTATCAACGCCTATCGGTAACCTTGGCGATGTAACGTTTCGCGCCGTCGAAACGCTCAAAAACGCAGACGTCATCGCCTGCGAAGATACGCGCCACTCGCTTCCGTTTCTTAACAAATACGAGATAAAAAAGCCGCTTATCGCTTACCAGAAATTCAACGAAGCCGAGTGCGCCGAAAAGCTTATCGAGCTATGCGAAGAAGGCAAGAACGTCGCCGTCATATCCGA